>CAYJFW010000029.1:0-6335 GCA_964369895.1 uncultured Bacteroidales bacterium | reverse complement strand
TATATTAGAAGCAATAACAAAAATTGGTTTTGAAACACCAACAGAAATACAAGAAAAAGCAATTCCAATAGCTCTTAAAGGAAATGATATTTTAGGAAATTCTCAAACAGGAACAGGAAAAACAGCATCATTTATGCTCCCTATTCTATCTAATTTAATAACAGATAAAAAAAGTTCTGCTCTTATCTTACTCCCTACCAGAGAACTTTCTATGCAAGTGCTTCAAGCAGCAAAACAAATGATAGGTACAGACAATAAACTTAAAACTGCTCTTTTAATAGGCGGAGATTCTATATCAAAACAATTAGAACAATTAAAAAGAAAACCGCAAATAATAATTGGTACACCAGGAAGAATAAATGATCATCTTAAAAGAAACAGTTTAAAACTTGAAAATACAAACTTCCTTGTTCTTGATGAAACAGACAGAATGCTTGATATGGGTTTTGGTATACAACTTGAAACTATTATAAAATTATTACCAACAACAAGACAAACTTTAATGTTTTCTGCAACTCTTCCAAAAAATATACTGTCTTTATCTCAAAAATATTTAAATAATCCTGTGCGAATAAGTGTAGGCGATGTAAATTCAATTGCAAAAAATATTAAACAAGAAATAGTTAAAACAACCTCAGAAAAAAAATATACAACACTACTTGGTGAATTAGAAGGAAAAACAGGAAGTATTTTAATATTTGTAAAAACAAAATTGGGCGCAGATAAACTTGCATCAAAATTAAATGAAGATGATTTTTCAGCCAAAGCAATTCATAGTGATTTAAGGCAAACAAAAAGAGAAAGCATTATATCAGGTTTCAGAAAACAAAAATTCAATATATTGGTTGGAACAGATGTTGCTGCACGTGGTCTTGATATATCACATATTGAAACAGTTATAAATTATGATCTACCTCAATGTCCCGAAGATTATATACACAGAATAGGAAGAACCGCTCGTGCAGGTGCATCAGGTATAGCTATAAATCTTATAACTTCAAATGATAATGGAAAATGGAAAGAAATAACAAATCTTTTAGAAGGTAAAAGTAAGAATTATAATAATTCAAAAAAAACATCATCAAGAAGAGAAAGACCTTCAAGAGATGATAAACCAAGAAGCTTTAACGATGCTCCAAGAAGAGAAAGATCTTCAAGAGATGATAAACCAAGAAGCTTTAACGATGCTCCAAGAAAAGGAAGAACTTCAAGAGATGATAAACCAAGAAGCTTTAACGATGCTCCAAGAAAATCTAGAAGCTCAAAACCTGTAAATAAAAAAAGAAAATAATAAATAAGGAATTTTTTATATAAACATATAATTCATATAGACATATTATCCTATTTGTGTTATTATATATAAAAAATAGGAGATAGAAATGAATAATTTTACATATTATACACCGACAAAAATTATATTTGAAAAAAATGCAGAAGAAAGATCAGGCGAGTTTTTAAAGTTACAAAAAGCAAAAAAAGTTTTAATACATTATGGAAGTGGCAGTGTTATTAAATCAGGACTTCTTGATAAAGTTAAAAAATCTATTTCTGATGCAGGTATTGAATTTGTTGAACTTGGTGGAGTTGTTCCAAATCCTCTTTTATCAAAAGTATATGAAGGAATTGAACTTTGTAAATCTGAAAATGTTGATTTTATTTTTGCTGTTGGTGGTGGAAGCACAATTGATTCAGCCAAAGCAATTGCTCTAGGGCTTGCATATGATGGCGATGTTTGGGATTTTTTTGAAGGCAAAGCAAAACCTAAAACATCATATCCAGTTGCATGCGTATTAACAATTGCAGCAGCAGGAAGCGAAATGAGCACAGATACAGTTATAACAAAAGACGAAGGAATGCTTAAACGTTTTACAGGACACGAAGATTGCATCTGTAAATTCTCTCTGTTAAATCCAGAACTTACCCTAACCTTACCTGATTATCAAACTGCAAGCGGTTGTGTTGATATAATTATGCATACAATGGAAAGATATTTTAACCCAACCGAAAATTTGGATATCACAGATCGTATGGCAGAAGGTGTTTTAATCTCTGCAATTGAAAATGCAAAAAAATTAAAAGATAATCCACAAGATTTAGAAGCAAGATCAAATATAATGTGGGCAGGAAGTTTAACTCATAACGGACTTACTGGTTGCGGAACAAACGGTGGTGATTGGTCAACTCATATGATTGAACATGAACTTGGTGGAATGTTTAATGTTGCTCACGGCGCTGGTCTTTCTGCTGTATGGGGGTCATGGGCAAGATATGTTGTTGACATAATACCACACAGATTTGCACAATACGGTATAAGAGTTTTAGGAATAAAAGAACAAGCAACTGAAAAAGAAACAGCTCTATTAGCAATTGAAAAAACAGAAGAATTTTTCAAATATATTAATATGCCTATTTCAATTCCAGAACTTGGAATTACTGTAACAGCAGAAAATATTGAAGAAATGGCAATAAAAGGAACACGTTTTGAAACACAAAAAATAGGTGCAGTAAAACCTCTTGATAAACAAGATTTTATTAATATCTATACAAATGCAAATAAATAAGGATTTATTATGAAACATGTAACAGATAAAAATTTTTATAATATAACTTCAAAAAAAATAAATTATAAAAATGAAATAATAAAAGAAATTTTTTCAAATCTTATTAAAAAATTAAAAGATAATGAAACACATGAAATAGTAGATGAAATTGCAGATATAAAAATATTTATCAATCAAATGAAACATATTCTTTATATTCCTACACCTAAAAAATCCAAAGAATTAAGTGATTATAATTATAATGGAAAAGAAGAAATAATTACAAATCTTAAAAATTTATCTTTTATGATTGCACAAAACCCTTTTTCAGCCGAAATAAAATCACAACTTAAAATTGTTGAAGATGATATGAATATACTTATAGAAACAGCTCATATTGATATGAAATTAATAAATCATTTAATGTATGATAAAATGCAAGCTCTTTTAAATAAAATAGATGGGAAAAAACCTCTACATAATTCAACAATAATATCAACATTATCACCTCTTTACACACAAAATCAAAAAGGCGCATAATTTTTATTTATTCTACTTTTAAAATATAAATGCTACGGGGGTAGTAGTATTTTGCAAGTGTTTCTAGCGAGATTCCAATAATGGCAAACGGTATTAACTAAACTACTTAAAATTCTTCTTGACTTTTAAATAACATTTCTATATTATTAGAAATGTAGAAACAATAAGAGGAGAAAAATATGTTAAAAAAACTACTACTACTAATACTTACAACATTAACTATATCAACATCTGTTAAGGCAAATGATTCTAAATATACACTTTATTATTTTTACAATGATTTTCGTTGTGCTAATTGTATAAAATTTGAAGAATATACATCTGAAATTGCACCAACCCTTCCTGTTGAATTTAAATTAATAAATACATCTGATGATGAAAATAAACTTTACCTTATGGCTTATAAACTTTACACAAAATCTGTTGTAATTACAGATGATAAAGGTAATTTTAAAAATCTTGAAGGTATTTGGGAAAACTTAGGTGATGAAGATGATTTTAAAGATTATATAAAAGAAGAAGTTAACGAATTTATAAAGGAGAATAAATAATGTTATTATTAACCTCACTTTGGCTTGGGATTTTAACTTCCATTTCCCCTTGTCCATTGGCAAGCAATATTGCAGCCGTATCATTTTTAAGTAAAGATTTAAAATCACCTTACTATGTATTTTTAAAAGGTTTAACATATACTATTGGAAGAACATTTTTTTATGTTGCTCTTGGTTTGATTATATCAAATACAATGGAAAATTTACCCCTTATATCTGATTTTTTACAAAATAAAATGATGATGTTTGTTGCGCCAATAATGGTTTTAATTGGGCTTATCATGTTAAAGGTTATAAAATTTAATCTTCCAACATTTAAACTTTCAAACAACAAAACTTCAAAACTTGCGGAAAAAGGTTTTATTGGTTCATTTTTACTAGGCTTTATTTTTGCATCAGCACTTTGTGCAGTATCAGCAGCGCTATTCTTTTCAAACCTTATAAATTCAGAAGGATCAATCCCTGCTATGTTTATGTATGGTATAGGAACAGGAATTCCTGTTATGATATTTGCTTTCATACTTGCTTTTTCTGCAAATAAAATTGGACAAGTTTACAAAGCAACAACAATAGTTGAAAAATATGCAAGAACAATAACAGCATATATATTTATTATTATTGGAACTTATTATATATGGAGAATGATATGAAATTAGATAAAATTTGTAATGTTTTTGATGCACTAAGCAATGAAAGCCGCCTTAAAATATTTTTAATTTTGGTTGAAAATGCAAACACAGGTATTACACCAACTGAAATTTCAGAAAAATTAAAAGGCATGCCAAGAAATACATTATCTTTTCACCTTGCACTTTTAACAAATGCTAATCTTTGTTCCAGCAAAAAAGAAGGTAAACAGGTAATATATAAACCAAACTGTGATGCGATAAGGATCATTGCATCATTCCTATTAAAAGATTGTTGTAAAGGAACATGTTCATGTTAAATATTTTTACAAAAATTGCCGATTGGGGTATAAATCAAATGGGATTATCCATTGATACACACTTTGGCGCATCCGTTCATTTTTTTATTGAAGATATAACTAAAATCTTTGTATTAATTTATATATTAATTTTCTTCATATCACTTTTCAGAAGCCAACTCTCACCTGAAAAAGTTCGTGAATACCTAAGTGGTAAATCAAGATGGTATGGCTATATTTTAGCTGTATTTTTAGGTATTGTTACACCATTTTGCTCTTGCTCTTCAATTCCACTGTTTATTGGTTTTGTAACAGCAGGCGTTCCATTTGGTGTTGCAATGGCATTCTTGGTATCTTCACCTCTAGTATCTGAAATTGCAGCAGTAATGTTAATAGCACTTGAAGGTGCTGGACCATATGTATCATTTATATATGTTATAACAGGGTCAATTATTGCAATTATTGCTGGATATTTATGTGATGCTTTCAAACTTGAAAAATACCTTAAATTCAAACCAACAGGAAAAGTTACAAAAATCCAAGTTTGTGGTGATGATAAATTAAGAACAAAAATTAAAAGCCTAATTAAATATGCACATGAATTTGCAGTTTCAACTATTTCTTCTATTGCTATTTATATAGTAATTGGAATATTGGTTGGTGCAGGAATGCATGGTTATATTCCAAGCGAAATGTTTATCAAATATCTTGGACCAGAAAATGCATGGGCAGTACCTTTTGCATCTATTGCTGGTGCTCCACTTTATGCAAGCCACGCAGGTGTTGTTCCTGTAATACAAGTATTTCTTATGAAGGGAGTACCAGTTGGAACATCTATAGTATTTTTAATGTCAACAACAGCAATTTCACTTCCTGAAATAATGATGTTATCAAAGATGTTGAAAAAACAAATGCTTGTTATATTTGTAATATTTTTAATAATTGCATTTATTATAACAGGTTACATATTAAACAGTATAATGTAAGGAGATAAAATGGAAATTAAAATACTTGGAACAGGTTGTTGTTCAAATTGTGCAACACTGTATAATATGGTAAAAGAAAAAGCAGATGAGCTTAAATCAACTGCAACAATAACAAAATCAGATGATATAAATGATATTATCGCATCAGGAGTTATGTCAACACCTGCTGTTATAATTGATGGTCAAACTGTTCATGCTGGCGGTATGCCAAGTATGGAAGAAATTGAAAATTGGTTAAAATAAAAATTTTATACTTCAAAAATTGCGGGATTTAATTCCCTCTTTTTTTTACCAATACAAACTTTTTTTCATAGGTTTTACCGCAAAAAGAATAATCAAAAATAAATAAACATATGATTTTATATTAAGTAAAAATGGAAATAGTTGCGAAAGAATAATTCCAACAAAAAAACAACTACTAAACACTAAAACTTGCTTTGAAACTGTATTATGAATCAAATATTGTTCCAATTTTTCTTCTCTATCACCTTTATAACTTAACCCTTCTAAAACAAGAGGAAATAAAAAAATACAAAGCATTATTAAATAAAATAAAAAAGATATAGTCGTAAGTTTTTGATACAAAGAAACAATCAAAAGACTAATAAATAAATAAACAAGTTTTATATACATAAACTCATTTGTTGTAAATTTTGATAAATTATTATCTATTTTTTTATATAAATTCATTTTATTTCTCCTTTTTATCAAATTTAAACAAAACATTTTATTAATTGCAATAGGATGAAAATCAATGATTTGCGGTATTAACTATAATGTTTTTATTTTGTTC
>CAYJFW010000028.1:5912-6380 GCA_964369895.1 uncultured Bacteroidales bacterium | reverse complement strand
AAGAAGAAATTTTTAAAAAAGTTTCCGAATCTTATAGAATTTTAATGAAAAAAATAGGTAAAAAATAAATTTTTATTTTTTAAATCTTTCATTGTTTATTTTAATTTTACTTAGTACTGCTTCTTCTAAATCTATATCACATTTGTTTGCAAGAGCAGCAAGAAAAATTAAAACATCTGCCATTTCATGTTTAAGAGAACTTTTATCATTATCATCTGGTTGAGGTTTGTTATAAATATATTTGCCTCTTACTGCTGCTGCAACTTCACCAACCTCACTTGTTAAACCACATAAAAGTAACATTTGATCTTCATCTGCAAATCCCCAACTGGTTCTTGCTTCAATAATTATATCTTGAAGTTTTTTATCAACCATATTAATTCCTTTCTATAATCTCTTTTATCTTATCAGAGATTTCGTTTGTGGATATAAATTCTGGATAGTCCCCTTCAATACTTGAAAATTTCA
>CAYJFW010000028.1:0-5902 GCA_964369895.1 uncultured Bacteroidales bacterium | reverse complement strand
CAGCGTTTTCAAGTGTTTTTTTACTTACAATAGCCCTAATTGGTGCACCAATTAAATCTGCATTGGCAAATTTTGAACCTGCTCTGTCGTCAGAATTATCAATAATTGTTTCAATACCAGCGGCTTTTAAATCTTCATAAAGTTTTGTTGCAAGAGAAGTTTGTTCGCCTTCACCTATTGAAATAATATGTACTTTGTATGGTGCAATGGTTAAGTTAAATTCTGCTTTTGCATCATTTTCACTTTGTTCCAAAATACAACCCATAACACGGCTAACTCCTATACCATAACAACCCATAATTGGAGTTTGGTTTTTACCTTCATTGTCTGTAAAATGAACATTCATTGCATCAGTATATTTTGTTCCAAGTTGAAATATATTTCCAACTTCAACACCCCTGATTGCTTTTAAAGATTTACCACATTCTGGGCAAATAAGTATATCGGCCGCATCTTTGTCTGTTAAAACCTCTTTGTTTGCACGGTAATTACATTCTTCACAAATATATAATGTATCTTCACCTATTGGTGATATCATTTGAAATTCATGTGATATTTTTCCACCCATATCACCACTTGGTGCTAAAACATCAATTACATTTTTAAGGCCAAGTTTATTATAAATTTTTGTATATGCATCAAGCATAATATTATAAAAGCTATCTAAATCTTCCCAATTTTGATGGAATGAATATGCATCTTTCATCATAAATTCGCGGCAACGAAGAAGCCCTGCTCTGGCTCTTAATTCATCACGGTACTTTGTTTGTATTTGATAAAGACAAAGGGAGTTAGGTGAGTTTGGTAGTTGTTTATAGCTTTGTAAAATTGATTTAACATAATCTGTTACAACTTCTTCATGTGTTGGATTTATTACTGCTTCTATACCTGCACGGGTTTTAAATTTTAAAAGAACATCTATTTCGTCTCTTCCTGTTTCTTTCCATAAAGAAAGTGGTGAAACAACAGGCATATTCATTTCGCTGCATCCAATAGAATTAAGTTCATCTCTTATAACAGTTTCAATATTTTTTAAAAGTTTTAATCCAAGTGGAGAATAAGTATAAAGCCCTGAACCTGTTTGGTGTATATAACCTCCTTTTAATGAAAGTTTATGACCAGAGGTGGTTGCATCGCTTGGCAACTCTTTTGTTCTTTTGATAAATAAATTTTCAATTTTCATAAGATTACTCTCTTTCTTTTAAAACTCTTTCTCTTGCAATTTCTGCTGGTTTTTTTATTGTTTTTTCGGAGCAGTTTTTTAAGTATTTATCTTTTTCAAAACAATTAGCACACTTTTTCAAATCAGGGTTATTTGTTTTTTTATAAATATCACAATTATTTGCAAATATAAAAAAGGCTTCTTCTACTGTTATTTGTCTTGGAATTTTAATAAAAAATCTTCTCACAAACTATGCTCCTCTTTCATTTTTTTCTATAATAGAAAATGGCATATATTTTTTTTCTTTGTAACAATTATTACATATACTTCTTAAACTCCAGTCGCTTGATGCACAACTACCATCAATAAAATGCTTGCATTTTTGAAGAAAATTACGTCTAGGATCTTTTTTTTCTGAAACTATAGAATTTATAAACCTTACATCTTCTTGATAATAATTAATATTTCTCACTACTACAATTCCTCTTTTACTAAGCCTTGTTTATCTTTATATCTGAAAGTAATACGACCTTTTGTTAAATCATATGGTGTCATTTCAATATTAACAATATCACCAACCATAACCCAGATTCTGAACTTTCTCATCTTACCAGCGGTATGAGCAATAACTTGATGACCGTTTTCAAGTTCAACTTTAAACATTGCATTTGGAAGTTTATCAATAACAGTGCCTTTAAATTCCAATAATTCTTCTTTATCCATATTTATACCTTTTTTTGTTGTTTTTTTATATAAATTCCTTATAGTTATAAAACAAAAAGAATAGTTTTGCAAGAGGGATTTAATATGAGTTATTTAGACCATTTTCATTTTGATAATATTCCTTTTCCTGTTAATGGAAAATGTAATTATTTTTATCCACATAAAAAACAAATTAAAATTGTATCTGAGCTTTCAAATATACTTAGGTTTTATAGCGGTGTTTTTGTAATAAAAGGAAGCGATGGTGTTGGTAAGACGACTGTTGTAAACAAACTTATTGATAAAATTAAACATAATGACTATGTGATTTTAATAAATGCTAATGATAAAACAGATATAATAAAAACAGTTGCAAAACACTTAGAGCTTCAGAAAAATAATTTAGAAGACGTTTTTGATGCATTAAATCTTATATATTCAGAAGGTAAAAATATTATACTTATTATTGATGATGCAGAAAACCTTACAAAAGAACAACTTATAAATCTTAACTCTTTTATGCATACTTTGAAATATTTAAGGATTGTTTTTTCTGGGAAAAAAGAATTTTATAAACATATAAAACGTAATAATATTATAGAAATTAAAAATCATATTGTTAAGAAATATAAATTAAAATATTTATCTTTTTTTAATGCTGTGTCTTATATATCAAATATTTCGACATCATGTCTGTCTCTTAGCCAATATAAAAAAGTTATAACAGGTATCCCATTATTTTTAATTGCATTTGTTTCAAACAGAAATATAAATAATATAAATATAATTACAACAGAATCATTAAAAAATTCATTTGATAGAGGGCAAGATAAGGCTCGTATAAAAGATGTTTTTAAATCAATTAAAACACATCCTGAAATTGTAAAACTTAATATATATTTAAAATTTCAAAAAATATTTTTGTATGCGCTTTTAATTCTTTCTGTATATTTTGCGGCTAAAATATCACTTGATAGATATGATTTTATGAAAAATATGGAAATAAAAGAATCTATATTACAACAAGAAATGGAAATTAAAAATATTTAAAAATGGGGCGAATGACCGGATTTGAACCGGCGGCATCCAGTACCACAAACTGACGCTCTAACCAACTGAGCTACATCCGCCATACCAAATAATAAAAGATTTATAACCTAAGTATTAAGAAAAATCAAGAAGATTATTTTTTCATTAATCTTGCTTTTTCAATTTTCCATTCTCTTTCTTTTACTGTTTGACGTTTATCGCTTAAAAGCTTTCCTGTTCCAACACCAAGAAGAAGTTTTGCAAGACCTTTGTCATTAAAATATAGTTTTAATGGTACAATTGTGAAACGTTTTTCGTTATATAAACCTATTAACCTTTTTATTTCACTTTTATTTAAAAGTAATCTTCTTGGGCGTTTATCTTCACGTTTTGCAAAAGGATTTTCGCTATCGTATTTGCCAATTAAAATATTTGTTATTAAAAAACTGTTACCATCAGGTATGGCAAAACCATCTGTTATGTTTGCTTTTCCTTGTCTTAATGATTTTACTTCTGCTCCTGTTAGGCTTAATCCTGCCTCTAATGTATCAGTTATAGCATAGTTAAATCTTGCTTTTCTATTTTCTGCAACAAGGCCTGTTGATATAAGGTTTGATTTGGATTTTGATTTATCTTTTTTTTGCATTATTTACAAGAATCCTCAATTAAAAGTTCTATTTCACCTTTTATTTTTTCAATTTTTATATCTGGCATTTCCAATTTTTTTATGCTGAAATTAAAAATGTCATCACCGTCTTCTGAAAAATCAATTTCAGGCATTTTCATTTTAAAGTCAATATTATAATCGCCTTTTAAAATGTCTTCTTTTTTATCTGACATTTCTTTATAAAAATCTGATATTGCTTCTAATTTATCTTTTGGGAAAGAACAAGTATCTTTATTATCAAGACCTTCTGCTTCAATTAAAAGGGCTGATCTTTCAATAATGCAATTATCATTATCATCAAAACCCAGTATTTTATATTCAAACCCTCTGTTTTGTTCGCTGTATTCATCGCAATCTTCTAAATTATCGATAAAATCTTCGGAAAAACCAGTTGGGATTTTTGTATCATTTATTTCTATTGATGCGTATGAAACAGAACTTAAAAATGTAAATAATAATAATATTAAATATTTTTTCATTTTTTACTCCTTATTGTTTTTTAAATTTATACCTAAATTATATACTTCTTTTTTTGAAATATCAAACATTGATGAAATAAATTCACTTGCGTCTTTAAGGCTTAGGTTTTTAAGTAAAATTTTTAACATTTTTTCAATTTTTTCATCTGTTATAGATTTTATTTCTTGAGGTGGTGATATAAGGCCTACTATTTCACCTTTTGGTGGTGTAGATTTAAAATATAATATTAATTCTTCGGATGTTCCTCTTTTAACTTCTTCATAGATTTTTGTTATTTCTCTTGTTATTACCACTTCTCTTTCAGGTAATACTTTGTTTATTGTTTCAAGTGTTGAAACAAGTCGTTGAGGGCTTTCAAAAAAGATTATTGTACTTTGAATTTGCTTAATTTCTTCAAAAAAGCCGGTTTTTTCATTTGTTTTTGTTGGAACAAAACCTATAAACATAAATTTATTTGTTGGAAGAGATGAAAGCGTAAGAGCAGAAATTGTAGAGCTTGGCCCAGGAATTGTTGTAACATAAAAACCGTCTTTTGTAAGTGCATTTACAAGTTTATATCCAGGATCAGAAATAAGAGGTGTTCCAGCATCAGAAACAAGAGCAATGCTTAAACCTTCTGTTAATTTGTTTTTTATAAAATCAATTTTTCCTTCTTCATTATAATTATGAACACTTATTCTTTGTGTTTTAATTCCGTATTTATCAAAAAGTATTTTAGAAACTCTGGTGTCCTCACATGCAACTAAATCAACATTTTTAAGTGTATCAATAGCCCTTAAAGTTATATCACCAAGATTACCTATTGGTGTTGCAACTATATAAAGTCCTGATTTTAAAATATTTTTGCTTGTCATATTTAAATCCTTGATTTATTATGGTATTATAAATAATACTAACATTATTTAAAAAAAAAGCGAGAACTATGTTTAATAATATTTTTAAGAATTTCATTTCATATATAATTATTTTTTCCGGTGTTACCTATTCTGTTGCTGTTAATGCACAAGTGCTTGAAAATAATGATGTAAAAACTTTGTTTAATTTTTCACAGTTTAAAAATATTGAGGCGGCTCCTGCTTATAATGTTTATAAACCAACTTATAATTACAATGAATATGTAGTTTATGAAGATGCAAACGAACATGAAATAAAAAAATCAGATGTTGATCTTGATGATGGAATTTTAAGAATTGCTGTGATACTTCCTTTTGAAAAGCAAAGTGCACAAGTTGCTGAAGATCTTAAAAATGCCGCAAGTATGGCTTTGTTTGATGCTAAATCTGATAAAACTATACTTCAATTTTATAATTCACAAGGAAATTATGATAGCGCAAGAGATGTTGCTGAAATTGCTGAAAATGACGGGGCTGATATTATTGTTGGACCTCTTTTTAAAGACGAAGTAAAAGGTGTAAGAGATGCTGTTGATATACCTGTTATTTCTTTTACAACTGATGCTGCTGTATTAAGGGAAAACGTTTTTTCAATTGGTTTTTTAATGGAGCAACAAATAAAAAGAGTTGTTGAATATGCAACAGAAACAGGTATTACAAAATTTGCAATAATTGTTTCTGATTCTGAAAGTGGTGATTTTGTAAAAGAAAAATTTGAAAAATATGTTAAAGAATCAGATGCTGAAATTATTGTTGATGCAGTTTATAGAGATAAAAAAGAAGATTTGATGGATGCTGTTAAGGAAATTTCAGATTTTGAAAGAAGAGTCGAAGAATATGATGATTATAAAGAAGCAGCACAAGCAAGATTTGATTATTTAAATTTTTTAAAAATAGAAAGTCCTGAAGAATTTGAAACTGCATTTGATACTGAACAATATCTTTCAACAGATGATGAAATTTCAGGAT
>CAYJFW010000027.1:0-6648 GCA_964369895.1 uncultured Bacteroidales bacterium | reverse complement strand
CAAACATAACAAAAAAAAGAAATTTATCTTTGATTGTATACGCATGGGGATCTATTGAACCAAACATTCCTTTTAAATCCCAATCTGAATTTTATGAATTTGCAAAATCATGGGGATTTCCAATACAACCTTTTTTCGAAATTGCAAAAACAGAAAATGAACTTCTTAATTTTTACAACCAAGTAAAAAATGAAAGACATAAAATACCATTTGATATTGATGGTATAGTTTACAAAGTAAATAATTTGGAATTACAAAAAAAATTGGGATTTATTGCACGCGCTCCTAAATGGGCAATTGCTCATAAATTTCCACCAGAACAAGCAATAACAAAAATTAAAAACATAACGTTACAAGTCGGACGAACAGGCGTAATAACACCTGTTGCTGAACTTTCACCAATAAATGTTGGTGGCGTTATGGTAATGCGTGCAACACTTCATAACGAAGATTATATAAAAGAAAAAGATATAAGAATTGGTGATACGGTAATAATTCAACGTGCAGGCGATGTAATACCACAAGTTGTAAAATCAATCCTTAATGAAAGAAATGAAAATTCAAAAGAATTTAAAATGCCTTCAACTTGCCCTATATGTAATCACCCTATTTCACAAAAAAATGATGAAGTTGCATTTCGTTGTACCAATCCAACTTGTCCTGCACAAATAAAAGAATATTTAAAATATTTCATATCTCGTGATGCTTTCAATATTGATGGGCTTGGAAACAGTGGTGTTGAACTTTTCTATGAAAAAGGTTGGCTTAACTCTCCTGTCGATATTTTTTATCTAATACCAAACCACTTAAACGACATAAAAAAGTTAGAAGGTTTTGGGGATAAATCAATTAAAAATTTAAATGACAGCATTGAAAATACAAAAAATATAAAACTTGATAAGTTTATATATTCTCTTGGAATATTAGGTGTTGGAAGTGCAACCGCAATAATACTTGCAAACGAGTTTAAATCTATTAAAAATCTTGAAAATTCAACTTTTGCAGAACTAACAAATATATATGGAATTGGTGATAAAATGGCAATGGATATAATTACTTATTTCAAAGACGAAGAAAAGAAAAATATGATATCTGATCTTTTAAAAGTAATTAAAATAGAAAATCCAATAACAAAACAAATTGATGAAACAAACCCTCTTTTTTCAAAAACAATTGTGTTTACAGGAAGCCTAGAAATATTTTCAAGAAAAGAAGCCGAAGAATTAGCAAGAAATATGGGCGCAACCCCTACATCATCTGTAAGCAAAAAAACAGACTTAGTAGTAGCAGGTCTTAATGCAGGAAGCAAACTTGAAACAGCAAAAAAACTTGATATTTCTGTGATATCAGAAGAAGATTTTAAAAACCTATTACCTTAAAAAAATGATTGTTTTTAAAGAAGATATACTCTATAATATGCCAATAAACAAAGGATTATTATATGTTTAAAATATTTTTAATGTTATTTTTATTTGTATTTTCATCACCAATACTTGCTGAAAATATTGAATTATTTGCAGACGATGGACTTGAATGGGACCAAAAAAATCAAACTATAACTATGAATAAAAATGCAACTGCAAAAACACCAACATACGAATTAAAAGCTGATAATATAGTTGCACATTACAAAGGCAACAACAAACAAATATATAAAATTTATGCAAACGATAATGTTAAAATAATCTCACCAACAGAAACTATTACAACTGATAAAATGTTATATGATATTGACAATGAAAAAATCGATCTTTTTTCAATTAATAATCCAACAATTCTTAAAACAAATGACAGTGAAATAATTGCAAAAGAAGAAATTGTTTATTTCAAAGATAAAAATTATGCAACTGCAACAAATGCAAATATAAAACATTCATCAAGGGATCTTTTTGCTGATTTTATAAAAATATCTTTTGAAAATAAAAATGGAAAAAACAAACTTAAAGAAATAAATGCAAGCGGCAATATAAAATTAATTGATGGAACCGAAGAATTATACGGCGACACAGCAAAATACAATCCAGAAAATGGATATGCAACAATCGAAGGTGATGTTCATTTCAAAAAAGGAAATGACGCAAATCTTTCAGGTGGAAAAATTTTATATAATATGAAAACTGGTATTGCAAAAATTCTTCCAAAAGAAGATACTGGCAAAGTTAAAGGTGTTTTTTCAACCAGCACTACATCAAATAAATAAGGTTTCAAAATGGAAAATCAAAAAGAAATAATTGTTAAAAATATTGCAAAAAGCTATTCAAAAAGACCTGTTCTGAAAAACGTTTCAATAAATATAAAACAAGGTGAGGCAGTTGGACTTCTTGGACCAAACGGTGCAGGTAAAACAACATGTTTTTATTGCATAACTGGTCTTATCACAGCAGATACAGGAACAATAACTTTATCAGGTGAAAACATAACAAAACTTCCGTTTTATCGTCGTGCAAAAAAAGGTATTGGTTATCTTCCGCAAGAATCATCAATATTCAGAAGCCTAAGTGTTGAAGAAAACATAATGGCAGTTTTAGAAGTTGTTGAAAATTACGAAGACAAAAGAAACCAAAGGTTAGAAGAATTACTTGCTGAATTTTCAATCACACACTTGCGCGAAAGCCCAGCAATTGCTCTTTCTGGTGGTGAAAGAAGAAGACTTGAAATTGCGCGTGCACTTGCTGCAAACCCTGATTTTATACTTCTTGATGAACCATTTGCTGGTGTTGATCCAATTGCCGTAAACGACATAAGAAACCTTGTTTCACATTTAAAAGACAAAGGTTATGGTGTTTTAATAACAGACCACAATGTTCGTGAAACTTTGGAAATAACTGACCGTGCATACGTTCTTCACAACGGAGGCGTTTTATGCGAAGGAACACCAGAAGAAATTGTCGCAAATCCAGATGCAAGAAAAGTTTATTTAGGCGAACATTTCAAAATGTAATCCAAATCATTTGAAAGAAAAAAGTTAATATATGAATCACTTATTTTTCCATATTTTTTCTTACTTTCAAATTTCCAATCAAGTTTATGAATAAAACTATTTGAAATAATTTTTGAAAAATTATCCATATCAAATTTATTATAAAAATTACTTAAAAATACATGTGTATCATTTTGCAATACATAAGGCATTTTTTCAAATTCATTTTTTGCATAATCACTATTAAAAACCATAGAAGAAAACAACAAATGTCCAAAAAAGTAATGAAGTGTCTTGTTTTCATTTTTCCAATATTCAAACATTAAAAATTTCCAAGCATCAATTAAATAATTGTTTGGATTTGATTTTATAAAACAATTTTGAATAAGTGTATAACGATACCTGTCATCAGTATGAAACATAAAAAAATCTTCTTTTTCCAACCATTCTGGAAATTCAGATGTCATCAAACATGTTGCATCAACCCAATACCCACCATATTTTGATAACAAACAAAGTCTTAAAATATCTGCAAAATGCGCATTACCAATAATTCCTTTTTCATATTTTTGAATTATATAAGAAGGAAGTTTAACCCAATCATTTAAATTATCATTTGTTATAACAACACGTTTTTTTCCTTTGGTAAATCTTTTTACACTTTCAAAACATTTTTGAACCAAAGGCGGAGCATTATCCTCCCCTTGTAACCAACATTGAAAAACATATTCATTTGAAACAACTTCTTTTTCAGTTTTCATATTTTTAAGAAGTGGTATATATTTTTTTGAAAAATAATACTTAAGATTTTGCGGTCCATTAAAATCAAAAAAATTTCTAACTTTATGCCTTAATTTTCTATTAGGAATAAAAAGAGAAATAAATCTAGATAAATATTTAAGAATTCTTCCAAAAGGAGATTTTAAAAACCAAATCATTTTCTCATAACCTCATCTATTTTATTTTTAAGTTCATCCATACCCATTCTTGCCACACCTGAAATTGCAATAACTTCTTTTTTTGATACTTTTTTAAGAGCTTTAACCTTTTCTTTAACCTCATCTTCAGTCAAAGAATCAATTTTATTAAGAACAATTATTTCAGGTTTCTTATCCAATATTTCACCATAATTTTTAAGCTCACTTTGAATAGTCTTAAAACTATCAACAACATCTTCTGTTGTTCCATCAATAAGATGAAGTATAACCTTACACCTTTCTGCATGACCTAAAAATCTGTGTCCTAAACCAACGCCTTCACTCGCTCCTTCTATAAGCCCCGGAAGATCGGCAATAACATACTCATGTTCATGAACATAAAATACACCTAAATTAGGATGAAGAGTTGTAAAAGGATAATTTGCAATTTTAGGTCTTGCAGCAGTCAAAATAGAAAGTAACGTAGATTTCCCAGCATTAGGAAAACCAATCAACCCAATATCCGCAATAAGCTTAAGTCTTAACCAAACAGCCAATTCATCACCAGGTTTACCAGGATCGGCACGTTCAGGCGCCTGATTAACAGAAGATTTAAAATGCACATTACCCCAACCGCCACGGCCGCCTTTTGCAATCAAAATTTCTTCACCATCTGTTACCATATCAGCAATAACAGTCTTTTTATCTTCTGCCAAAATCTCTGTACCAACTGGAACTTTAACTATTAAATCTTTACCACTTCTTCCTGTCATTTCACGCCCTGCACCATCTTGTCCGCGCTCTGCTCTGAAATGTTGTTGATAACGAAAATCAATAAGAGTATTAAGATTTCTAACAGCTATAAATTTTATACTGCCACCATTGCCACCATCACCACCATTTGGGCCACCATATTCAATATATTTTTCACGACGAAAAGCAGCACAACCATTACCACCATCACCAGCACTTAAATAAATCTTTGCTTGATCTAAAAACTTCATAAAACACCTCTAAATTATAATAATCTAAATACTACAAGAAACTAAACAAAAATACAAGAATTAAAAAATTCCACTATTTGGTAATTTATACTTATCATAATCAGCATTTTCTACTCTAGCATAATTCAAATATTGCAAAGCGTATACAACACCTAAATAATATACTATAAAAACATTTTTATCCTTGTTTTATGGAAATAATAAAATTATCCATTTCCCTTTCCATTTTTTTTCAAATCAAATACATTAATTTTTTGAATAGAGAAATTTCCTGTTTTTTTATTAAGATTATCTTGTCCTTTTTCATAGATAAATTCTTTAAGTTTTTCCTGATATTTTTCTTTATCATAAATTGCTTCTTTTTCAAATCTTTTATAATATTTATTAAATTCATTTAAAAGTAGTGGATCTATAGAATCATTATTCATATTATACTCACTTATATTTGTAGCAATTTCCCCTCGTGCTTTATATAAATATTTACCACCTTTACTTAAAGACATTGTAGATATTTCTTTATTATTTTTATCTAAATTAGTAAAATTTATAAAATGTTTATCTTCATCTAAATTATCTTCATCATTATATTTTACAACAATTTTTTTAGTATCAGGAGATAAAATTTCCATTTCATCAGAAATATCATCTATAAAATAACCATCTCGTAAAAAATCCCTTACTCCTGGATTATTGCTTTTAATTGTATTTATATTCTCCTTATAAAAATCAGATATAAAATTTTGTAAATTACTATCATCTTTTGTTAATGATAACACTTCATCAATAGTTTTTGTTTTTAACATTCTTTTCATTATTAAGATTCTTTTTACTTTTGCTACTTCTTCTAGGAAATGATCAGCTCTTTTAAATTCTTTTAAAATTTCATGTTTAATAACTGGTATATGTTTAACTTTTCCAGGATTTGCTTTTTCAACATTAAAATTATTATGAAGAAATTTATCATAACTTTTCCCAATTATTCTCATTGTTTCATATTCTCCAAGAGATAAAGGATGATTTTTATCTTTATTTATCGCTTTTTGAATATTTTCTGCAAGATCATTTAATGATATACTACGTAAATTATTTGCTAATTTTTGAAGACTTGCTTTATTTGGTTCTTTTGCAAAAAAAAGACCATCTATTATTTTTTCTCCTTGTAATTTATCATCCCCTTTATTTCTTACATAAGGAGATATTATGTTAATCAACTCTTCTTTTTGTTTTTCTATTTCTTTGTTATGTGTATATATTATAACAGTATCTGGTCTGTTATAAGATGCTTTTAAACCATAATGAAATTTATACCCAGCATCATATTTTATGGTAAACTCATCTAACTTTTCAAATAAATCAGGGTGTTGATCAACATTTAAAACAAACCTGTGTAAATTATCTTGCATTTCACCTTTTTCTATTTTTTTCTCATCATTTCTATACCCTTTACTATATTTATGTAAAAAAGTCCCCTGTTGATTATAATGATATGGAAAATTTTCATCCTCAGGTCTTTTTTTAAAATCATTTAAAGCAAATTTTTGCTCATTTGTTAAATTAAATTTAGGCGGGATATTATCTTTTCGTAAAATATCATAAAATCCCTTAACTGTGTATAAATTATATAACCTTTGTTCTTTTGATAATTCTTCAATCTTATTTTCACGTTTAATTTCTTTTTCATAATCTTTTAATTCTTTTAATTTTAATTTATCTTGTAAAATCATTAGCTCAAATTTATCAAAAAGCAAATCTTTAGGTGATTTTTTTATTTTATTTTCAAAAAGGTAATTATCATATGTATCTAATA
>CAYJFW010000026.1:0-6933 GCA_964369895.1 uncultured Bacteroidales bacterium | reverse complement strand
ATAATGGCTCTTGAAAAACATAATTTAACCAAAGATCTAAGAGATGCTATATTAAAAAAAAGAATGAATTTCATATCTTACATACTTAAATTATCAAAATTAGAACAGATAAAATTAAGAAAAATAGTGCTTAAGAAAGAAGAATTAAAATCAGACAACAGAGAGATAATAAAAAATCTGGGCTTTATTAAAGATGGAATAAAAGATAATACGTCAACAGAACAAATTAAATTTAATATTATAAGTCCATTACAAGCCCAAAGAAAAGTTTTTACTCCTGAAGTTGTTGAAAAAACAAGAAAAGAAATTGCAAAATATGAAATAGCCGAAACAATAGATGAAAAAAGAGCAAGATTAGAAGTGGAACGAAAAATTAAAAAAAACACAAATGCTATTATGGATGAAAAAGTTAAAGGAGAAAATGTTTTTAACCAAATAGTTTCAGATATGAAAAATAAAACAGTAGAATAAACAGTATACTAGGAAGAATTTTTTATATTTTTCTTTAATTTAAAAATTGACTAATATCCTAAAAAATGGTATTCTTTATAAAAGCGAGGGGTTTTTATATGGATAAAACATTTTCTAATGTACATGATTATAGAAATATTATTTTAACAAATTTAGATAGTATAAGAAGAATAAATACACGAATAAAAGATATTTTTATAAAAATAATCCCTAATTTCTATGAAATGCTTGTTTTAAATCAAAACTATACTGATAATGATGAAAACAAAACTTTAAAAGATTTATTTTTTACAAATATAACACTTGTCGATATAGACCTAATGACCTTGCTTGCAAATATTTTACCAGTAGATGAAAAATTATTAACAGAAATTGATAAATACAACTTAATTACTGATTTAATTAACAAAGAATGGCATAAAACAACAAATAAAAAGCTTTTGTTTGAAATTGGAATTGACCCCAATTTATTATTAATACTATCAAAACACAAAAGTGGTGATAAAAAAGAAAATATAGATAAATTAATAAAAAGTGGGGATTTGTTATTCAGATCTATTATACAAGATAGTATAAAAATATCCGTTAATGGAGACCAAAAAGAAAATAATTATGTCGAAATATTAAAAGCAAATAAAAGATTAGAAGAATTTGAAGAAATATCTCAGAATTGGATTGATGATGGAAAAGGTTATTATTTGATACAAGATATGCTTGCAAGAGTTAAACAGAAAAAAGCTATGACTGCTGCGGTTAATGCTATTAATAATGTAAGTGTTGTAAACAGAGAATTCGCAATTTAAAATTAATTGAATTATTTTTTTATAAAATTACTTGACAAAATATAAAATATGTATATTATTAGTTTTAAATAATAAAAAATAAGGTATTATAATCATGGAAAATCAAAAAACTCTTGTTAAAAACAGAAATATTTTATTGGAAAACAAATATGTTCATGAAGATTATTCTTCTAGGTTAAAAGAATTAAATAAAACTTTCAAATTATCAAATGATCCAACAAAATTAATTCAAACAGCAAGAGAATTTATTGCAATAATAATTTATGATATGGAAGCAATAAACATTTTTATATGAAGATTTTAATATAGATATAACAGAAAAATCCATAGATGAATATACAACTAATGTATTATCAGATGATGTGTGTGCAAACAGAAATAACACCCCTAGCCTTTGTTGTTTAGGTAAATATTTAAGACTTAAAGAATTTATGAAATCTTTAATTAAATTTATATCTTATAAATACTTGGGATTTTCAGAAATTAATATTACTCCTGGATCAAAAGGTGTTATAACAACTCAAGATTTAAAAGAAGTTTTACTTTCATATGCAAGTGAGCCTGCACAAATGTTATATTTAATAGAAAATTCACAAATAGAAGTTGAATTCCCTCGTTATAGAACAAGTTCAGGAGCAATTACAGAGATGAAAGGTAATTTTTCAATAATTGCAAATTCAGAAGCGGAAAATGATCATAGGTTTCTTGAAATTAGTATAGAATCTAATACTTGGAAAAGAGCAACAAAATTTTGGTGTGATAAAAAAAATGCATTAAATGAAATTGGAAAAATAAAAAAAGTTGTAAAACAATTAAAAGAATTTGATAAAGCTAACTCTTCAAATTTAAATAAAATAACTATAAATGAAAAGCAAAAACGATCATTACAAAAATAAAAAAAACTCCCTTTTGGGAGATTTTTTTAATCCATTATCATTTTTGATTTATCAATCCAAAATTCAGGAAGACGCCCTGCTCCTTTTGGTTTTCCATTTTCAAACTTTACATATGCAAGTTTATATTTTACCTCAACAAGTAATTCATCACCTCTGTAAATATCTTGGGTAAGATTTACGGATGCTTTACCTATTTCAACAACCTTTGTTTTAACAATTAAATCATCATTTAAAACGGCAGATTTATGATATTCTGCAAAACAATTTTTCACAACAAAATCGCCGTTATTCATTGCTTCGTAGAAACCTTCTTTATCATTAAGAAGGAAAAATGCAACTCTTGCTTCTTCTGTTATTCTTAGATAATTTGCAAAATACATAATACCACCTGCATCAGTGTGGTTATAGAAAATATGGACTGGATAGTAGTGAGTTTTATTTTTAATTTCACCAAGTGTTGCTTTTAAATTATTCATTTAATTTTCCTCCAGTTTACATAAATTTTCAAGCCCAAGATGTATGTAAGCTTTTTTTGTTATCATTCTTCCACGCGGTGTTCTTTGTAAAAAACCGATTTGTAAAAGATATGGTTCAATCACATCTTCTATTGTATCTGTTTCTTCGCTTAAAAGAGCAGATAAAGTTTCAATACCAACAGGGCCACCACAATAATTTTCAATCACTAAGTTTAAATAACGCCTGTCAAGATTATCAAGCCCCATATTATCAACAGATAATTTTTGAAGAGATATTTTTGCCTCATCCTCATCAATTGTGTTTTTCGCGTCTACTACGGCAAAATCACGAACTCTTTTTAAAAGTCTGTTTGCAACACGTGGGGTTCCGCGGGATCTTTTTGCAATTTCAAGAGCGCCATTTTCTGATAAGGAAATATTTAATATATGCCCTGCTCTTTTTACAATCATCGCAAGTTCATTATTATTATAAAATTCAAATGCAAGAGGTATACCGAATCTTTCCCTTAAAGGAGTTGAAAGAAGACCTGTTCTTGTTGTTGCACCTATAAGAGTAAATGGAGATATATCAATACGAACTGATCTTGCAGCTGGACCTTCACCAATTATTAAATCAAGTTTAAAATCTTCCATTGCTGAATATAAAACCTCTTCAATTGATGGTGAAAGACGGTGAATTTCATCAATAAACAAAACATCATTTGGCCCAAGGTTTGTAAGTATTGCAGCCAAATCGCCAGACTTTGTAATCTGAGGAGCAGCAGTTGCGCGGAAACCAACACCAAGTTCAATTGCAATAATATTTGCGAGTGTTGTTTTACCAAGCCCAGGAGGTCCATAAAGAAGAACATGATCCATTGCATTTTTTCTTGTCTTGGCTGATTTTATAAAAACTTTTAAATTTTCTTTTAAAGAAGTTTGCCCTATAAATTCATCTAATAATAAAGGTCTTATACTTTCATCTTTTAAAACATCTTCTGTTTTTTCAATGGTTTCAATTATTCTATCCATCATTATTTCCTTTTGCGATTTTATCAAGTATTGCATTTACAAGAGCAGTTTTTTTTATTGGATAAAATTCATTTGCAATTTTTGTGTATTCAGAAATTATAATTGGTGATGGAGTATTTTCGCGAAACATTATTTCAAATGCTCCTGCTCTTATTATTGATATAATAAGTTTATCATTTTTTTCAATATCAATTTTAAGGTATGATGAAATTTTTTCATCAATTTCATTTTGATTTCTTATAATACCTTTTACAAGATAGGCAAAAAGTTTTTCGTTAACAACTATTTCTTTGTCTTCTTTTTCATCTGTTTCTGAAAGAAATGATTTTGTTTTAAAATATTTCATTGTTTTTGATGTTAATTTTTCACCCATAAATAAAACAGAGTATATACACTGAGTAGCAGCAACCCTTGTATTAAATGTAATTTCTTGAATTTGTTTTTTGTTTTCCATTATAAATCCTTTTAAGTTGAAATTAATATATAACACTTTTTTAAAAAATGGAACAAAAACTTTTATTTGCAAATATTTTTTATTTGTTTTATATTGATTTTTAAAAGGAGTATATTATGAAAGATGAATTTTTAAATTATCACAAGATGATTGATAATGCGCTTTTGTCTGTTGTAAAAAACAGTTTAAGACAAGTTGCAAAAGACGGGCTTTATGATGGACATTATTTTTATATTACATTTAAAACAGATATAAAAGGTGTTAAGGTACCTGATTTCTTACTTAAACAATATCCAGATACATTAACAATTGTTATACAACACGAATTTTCAAATCTTTCTGTAAGCGATTATGAATTTGGTATTACATTATCATTTAATAATAATGATTATCATATAATAATACCTTTTAATTCTTTGATTGTGTTTTCTGATCCGTCTGTTGATTTTTCATTGTCATTTAATCCAACTGAATTACCATTTGATATAGTAGAAGAAGAGCCGGAATTAACATACCAAGATGGTGAAAGCAATGTTATATCACTTTCTGATTTTATGAAAAAAAATACTTCGCCTGATGATGACGATTTTATTGCATAAAAGGTATTGACTTTTTTTTGAAAGTCATTTATATTACCTAAATCTTTGGCGGCTTAGCTCAGTTGGTTAGAGCGACGGAATCATAATCCGCAGGTCCCCAGTTCGAGTCTGGGAGCCGCTACCAAAAAAAATCACCCCTTCTTTTAAGAGGGGGTTTTTGTTTAACATTAATCATTATCAATAATATTGTAATTATATATAATAAGAAATTAAAAAAATGGTTGGATGATAATCCTGACTATTAACCTTTACAATCTTTTATTTCCTATGTTTATTCAATATGTTACATAATTAAGGATATTTGTTCCTATTGTTTTTACCTTTAAAATATATTACGATTAAATTTGTAAAAAGGAGGTGTAAAATGAAGAAAATATTTTTGAGTTTATGTGTAACATGTTTAATTTTTGCGTGTAGCCATAATAATTATGATTTAAAAGGAAGAGCATACCAAGGACAAACATCAAACGGTATTCCAATCACAATTGAATTTGCAGATAATGCAAACAAAGTTGGAGGAAAGGTTGTAGGTAATTATTTTGGCTATTATGAAATAATAGATAAAAATATTATTGATTTTGCTCCGCTTGCATCAACAAGAATGATAGGTAGTCCTGAGGCAATGGAAGCAGAAGCTTTGTATCTTGAATTTTTAACAAATGATGCAAACACTTACTATATTGATAATGATTATTTAATTATAGAAGGAATGAACGGCAACAGCTATACATTTAAAGAAATAGAAATACAAACAGACGAAAACTAAAAAATAACTTTGACTTTCAAAGTGAAAGCTCCTCTCCCTTGGGAGCTTTTAATTTTTAAGAATATGTACTTCTTTAAAAAAATAATTATTTTGATATAAGTTTTTTAAGGAGAAAATAAAATGAATAAAGAAACATTAAGAAAATTAGAAAGTAATAAATTATCCCCATTTATTGGAAATAAAAATGCGAATAAAATTATATATGAATTTTTTGATTACAGTTGTTCACATTGTAAAGAACAACATTATGTTTTAGAAGAAATTTTGAAAGAAGACAGTGACTTAAAAATTGTTCTTAAAACTTTTCCTATATTTGAATTTTCACAAGTTGCTGCAAGAGCAATTATAGCAGCAAGTCTTCAAAATAAAACTAAAGAATTTAATGATTATTTATTTCAAACTCAACTTTTGCCTGAAGGATTTCAAAATTGGGGAAAAAGAGATATAAACAGTTATATTTGTGAAAAGGTTATTTTGATTTCTGAAAAATTAAAAATGGATGTGAAAAAATTTGAAAATGATATGATTTTAAAAAAAGTAGATGATGAAATTGTAAAAACAAAACAAATTGCACATGAAATTGGAATACATGGAACACCTTCTTTTGTAATATCAGGTGAATTTTTTATTGGTATGATGGATAAAGAAAGCATTTTTGAAGTATTAAAATAACTTTTAAAAATAGATTGTTATTAACTTCTATTTATGATATAATTCATATACAACTTTAAAAAAGGAGGATGGTATGAATAAAAAAAATAAAAAAATAGTTTACGGGGCATTAGCAGGTTTAGTTTTAGCAGGTATTGGATATGGTATTATTTCTAGTATGGAAGAAAAATGCCAAGATAGCAGAGTTTTTATAGGACAAACATATGTTGCAAAAGGTGAAAATAACACTCCTATAATAATTAATTTTGATAAGGCAAGCATGTCTGTGACAGGTCAAGTTATAAACAGATATTTTGGAAATTATGATTCATATTGCAATAATTTTTCATTTGGTGAAATTGCAACAACAAGAATGATGGGACCAAAAGACGCAATGATGGATGAAGAAAGATATTTTAATTTTTTAAGTACTGTTAAGTCTTATAAAATAAAAGGTGATGATTTGATTTTAATTGGTGATAAAAAATATAAATTCACAAAAGCAAAAATTGAAGATCAAAAATAAAATAAACCTCCCTTTTGGGAGGTATTTTTTATATTTAATTTAGAACATTAAATTAGTTCTTAGCGATGCAATAGTTGCTGTGTCTTTGCTTCTATCAAGAGCTGGTTTTATAAAAAATTGTATATCAGGTGTTATTGTCATAAAATTTCCAATTCCCCATGCCCAATATGCCTCAACTACTGTTTCAAAATCTCGTGCGGTTGCATTTACATCTTTGTTGGCTTTATTAACTGCAGTTGCAAATCCAATTTGATCCAATCTGTTTCTGTTAAGTGGATTA
>CAYJFW010000025.1:4837-6973 GCA_964369895.1 uncultured Bacteroidales bacterium | reverse complement strand
TCTGCTATACTACAATAACAATAAGGAGATAAAAATGACAGCCAAATTACTTGATGGAAAAAAAGTAGCCTCTTTAATAAGAGCAAAAATAAAAAAAGAAATTGAAAAATTAAAAATAAAACCAAAATTAACAGTAATATTAATTGGTGATGATTCCGCATCTCAAATATATGTAAAAAACAAACAAAAATTTGCAACCGAAGTTGGAATTGAATCTGAAATTATAAAACTTCCAACAAAAACAACTGAAACAAAATTATTAAAAATAATTGATAATTTAAATAATGATAAATCAGTAAATGGAATTTTGGTACACCTACCACTTCCATCTCACATAAATGAATTAAAAGTAATAAATAAAATAAGCCCTAAAAAAGATGTTGACGGTTTCACAGTTATTTCAAAAGGAGTTTTGAGCATTGGTAAAAATACATTCATACCTTGTACCCCATTTGGTATAGTTGAGCTTTTAAAACATTATAAAATTAAAATAGAAGGAAAAAATACAGTCATAGTAGGAAGATCAAATATAGTAGGAAAGCCTCTTGCAAACCTTCTTCTTAATATGGATGCAACAGTTACAGTTTGCCATTCAAAAACAAAAAATTTAAAAGATATTACAAACAAAGCTGATATATTTATCTCTGCTGTTGGCAAAAAAAATCTTATAACAAAAGATCATATTAAAAAAGGAGCAATAGTAATAGACGTCGCAATACTAAGAGATGAAAAAACAAAAACCTGGGTTGGCGATTTAAAATTTGATGAAGTATCTAAAAAAGCAAGTTTTATAACACCAGTTCCAGGAGGTATAGGACCAATGACTGTTGCACATCTTTTGAAAAACACATTAACTGCATATAAAATTCAAAAAAAATTAAATAAATGACAATAAGAAAATTTAAATATAAATTATCTTCGGGATGTAAAATTTACCACTGTGGACCAACTGCACGTGGTAAATTAAAAGGCTATAAATACAAAGACTCTTTACTTTCAAAAATACTTTTCAAACTTCTTGTTGTTGGAATATGGGCTGGTGTTTTATTTTCTGTATTTCTTTTATATCTTGCCCTAACTCTTCCAAACATTGATAAAATAACAAATTCAACAAGAAGCCCAAGCATAACTATAACAGACACATATGATAACAAAATCACATCAATAAATGATATGTATGGAGAAACTGTTGATATGGAAAATCTTCCATCTCATGTATGGCAAGCAGTAATAGCAACGGAAGACAAAAGATTTTTTTCACATTTTGGAATTGATTTAATTGGTATTACAAGAGCTGTTATAAACAATATTTTTTCAAGCTCTTCCCAAGGAGGAAGTTCAATAACACAACAACTCTCAAAAAATGTTTTTCTTTCAAACAAAAGATCCATTACAAGAAAATTACAAGAAGTAATGATAACACTTTGGCTTGAAAACAAATTTACAAAAGAACAAATATTATCCCTTTATCTTAACCGCGTATCTCTTGTTGGTGGTAAATATGGAATATCAATTGCATCAGAAACTTTGTTTAAAAAACCACCTGAACTTTTAACTATTCCAGAAGCAGCAATAATCGCAGGCATGTTAAAAGCCCCATCAAGATTAAATCCCATGACAAACCCTGAACTTTCTCTTGAAAGAATGAAAATTGTTTTATCATTAATGAAAGAACAAGAATACATAACAAAAAATCAATACGAAACAGGTATAAAATATAAATATATAAAACCAATTAATACATTTAATCAAACCAGATACTTTGTTGATTATATTATGGACAACCTTAATTCAATAAGCGCAGATATAAGAACAGATATCACAATTGAAACAACTCTTGATAAAAACATACAAAAAAAAGTTGAAGACATTGCAAATAAATATATTACAAATAACGGAAATAAATATAATTTTTCTCAAATTGCAATAATTGTATTAAATACAGACGGAGAAATTTTAAGCCTTGTTGGAGGAAGCGATTATAAAAAAAGCCAATTTAATCGTGCAACACAAATGAAACGACAACCAGGTTCAATATTCAAACCTTTTATATACCTAGCAGCCATAGAAGAAGGTTTAAAACCAACAGATATGTTTGTTGATGAAATAACTGAAATAGAAGGCTGGGCCCCAAGA
>CAYJFW010000025.1:0-4827 GCA_964369895.1 uncultured Bacteroidales bacterium | reverse complement strand
AAATATATTGGCCCAGTATCTATGGAAGAAGCTTTGGAAAAATCATTAAACACAGTTCCAGTTCAAATTGCACAAACAGTAGGTCTTAAAAAAATATTTGAAACAGCGCAAAAACTTGGACTGGTTGATAAACTTAATAATGATTATTCAACAATACTTGGAACATCTGAAACAACACTTATTGATTTAACATCTGCATTTGCAACATTTGCAAACGGAGGAGTAGGAGTAATCCCACACGCAATAAAATCCGTATCAACGCCAGATGGAATAAATATTTACCAAAGACAAGGAAGTGGAGTAGGAAGAGTAATATCGGAACAAAATTCATCTACTATGAATTATATGCTTAAAAATGTAATACAAGAAGGAACAGGTGCCAATGCAAAAATATGGGGCAAAGAGGTATTCGGAAAAACAGGAACCAGCCAAAACAACAGGGATGCTTGGTTCATAGGATACACAGATAAATACATAACTGGTATTTGGATTGGAAATGATGATAATACACCTATGACAGACAGCAGTTATGGCGGCACAATCCCAGCCAAGATTTTTAAAGAAATTATGACCGAAATAATAGCCTATTAATTAAGATTTCCCTTGATTTTAAGCTAAAAACTTCTATAATAAACTAATAGTCAAAAAACTATGAAAGGATAAAACTATGATAAAAATTACATTCCCAGATGGAAATGTTAAGGAATATAATGCTCCTATATCAGCTCTTGATATTGCAAATTCTATTTCTACATCTCTTGGAAAATCGGCTTTGTTTGTTAAATTAAATGATGAATTTAAGGATATAACAACAACCATTACCACCGATACATTTGTAAAATTTATCACATCAAAAGATGAAGATGCTTTACCTCTTCTTCGCCACAGTGCATCACATATTATGGCTATGGCTTTAAAAAACTTATATCCAGATGCAAAATTTGCGATTGGTCCTGCAACTGAAAACGGTTTTTATTATGATATTGAAACATCCGCAAAAATCACAAACGAAGACTTTCAAAAAATTGAAAAAAAGATGGTTGAAATTATAAAATCAAATCTTGAAATAACAAGAAAGGATTTACCAACAACTGATGCAAAAAAATTCTTTGCAGATATGAGTGAAAATTATAAAGTTGAACTTATCAATGATTTAGAAAAAGAAGGTATTAATTCTGTAAGTATTTATGCACAAGGTGATTTTTCTGATCTTTGCCGCGGACCACATTTGCCATCGACATCAAAAATGCCAGCAGACGGTTTTAAACTAACATCCGTTGCCGGTGCATATTGGAAAGGCGACAGCAACAATAAAATGCTAACTCGTATTTATGGAACTGCATTTTTTTCAAAAACTGATTTGGATGCTTATTTAACAATGATGGAGGAAGCAGAAAAACGAGATCACCGTAAAATTGGTGTAGCAATGGATCTATTTCATTTTGAACCAGAATTTGCACCAGGTGCAGTTTTTTGGCATCCAAAAGGTTGGACACTTTTTCAAACACTTATTTCATATATGAGAAATAAACAAACAGAAAATAGCTATGTTGAAATATCAACACCTTCAATAATGAATAAATGTTTATGGGAAACATCTGGACATTGGGACAAATACAAACAAAATATGTATATTGCAAAAGTTGAAGACGAAGATACAGAGTTTGCAGTAAAACCTATGAATTGTCCTGGTGGTGTTTTAGTATATAAACAAGGAATAAAAAGCTATCGTGATCTTCCAATCTATATGGCTGAATTTGGAAAAGTAAACAGATATGAAGCTTCAGGTGCACTTCACGGCATACTTAGAGTTCGCGAATTTACACAAGACGATGCACATATTTTCTGCACAAAAGAACAGCTAGAAGAAGAATGCGCAAAAGTTATAAAATTAATTATGGAAATATATTCTGACTTCAAATTCACAAATGTAAGAATTAAACTTTCCACACGTCCGGAACAAAGAATTGGCTCGGATGAAACATGGGATCTACTTGAAACATCCCTTGCAAATGCATTAACAAATAATGGATATGATTATACAATATTTGAAGGCGAAGGCGCATTTTACGGACCAAAACTTGAATTTGTATTAAGAGATGCAATTGGGCGCGATTGGCAATGTGGAACTTTACAAGTTGATATGAACCTAACAGAAAGATTCGATTTATCATACATTGGAACTGACGGTGAAAAACACCGCCCTGTTATGTTACACCGTGCATTATTTGGAAGCTTGGAACGTTTCACAGGTATTTTAATTGAACATTTTGCGGGCAATCTTCCTCTTTGGATTTCCCCACTTCAAATTGCAATATCAACTGTTTCTGAAAATGCAAATGAATATGCAAATGAAGTAAACGACACATTAAAATCAAACGGATTTAAAACTATACTTGATACAACAAACGAAAAAATCAGCTATAAAATAAGAGCACATTCTGTATCAAAAATACCTGTTATCGCAGTAATAGGTGACAAAGAAATACAAGACAGAACCGTTACAATCCGCCGCCTTGGAAGTAATAACCAAGAAACACTTCCTCTTGATGATTTTATAAAAAATATAAAACAAGAAATTAAAAACAAGGCTTAAAAAAACTCTTGTCTTTTAAAATATTATATGAGATAATAAAGAAGTTAACCAAAAAAACCGAAAGGAAAGAAAAAATGACAAAACTAAAACTACTTGCAACTGCTGGATTAATAATTGGTCTTGCTGGATGTGCTGATGATAAACAACCTGCTCTTGAATATGAAGATGATGGTGCACAAGTATCAATCTCATCAGAAGTAAAAGGCGTAAAAGCAGGAACACAAGCTGATCTTGATACACGTGCTGGAAATACTGTATATTTCGCATATGATAAATACAATCTATCAATGGATGCAACAACAACTCTTAAAAAACAAGCTGCATGGTTAAAAATGTTCCCAGAATTAAACATCATAATCGAAGGTAACTGTGACGAACGTGGCACAAGAAAATATAACCAAGCTTTAGGTGAAAGACGTGCTAATGCTGCAAAAAGATATCTTATTGCACAAGGTATCCCAGCAAGAAGAATCACAACTGTATCTTATGGTAAAGATAAACCAGTTGCTCTTGGTACAACAGAAGAAGCATATGCAAAAAATCGTCGTGATGTAACAATCATCGCAAAATAATTGCATTTGATTTTAAATTTAACCTCCTACCCAGGAGGTTTTTTTATTGCGTTCTAATCTTTTTTATTCTAATATAAAAAAAGAAAGAGAGGGAATTATGAAAAAATTAATTATTTTTACTTTATTTTTATTTGGCTTTAACTCAAATGTGCTATTTGCACAAACAGAAAATCCAGATGCTCTGTCAAATATTAATGACAGCTTGGATAGAATTGAAATTGCAATTACATCACTTACCTCTCAGTCAGAAGACAGCATACATAAACAAAAAAAATCAAAAAATGAAAATGACATTATGTTCAAAGATTTATCTTTTCAAATCCAAGAACTTAAAAACCGTATAACAGTACAAGAAATGGAAATACAAAACCTTAAAAACACTGTAAATATGTTAAAAGACAGATCTTCAGATACAATAACAAACAAAGATCCTGCACCTATTAACAATGATTTACTTATGCCTATTGCTCCACAAGAAGTAATTCTAACTGATACTGAAAGTTTTAACAAAGCAATGGAAAAATTTAATAGACGTGATTATCAAAATGCATCTATTGGTTTTGCAGAAAACATAAAAAACTTCCCAGAAGGTGAAAATTTTTACTCAAACCTTTTATATCTTGGAATTTCAATGCAAGAAATGGGAATTAAAAATAATGCATGTATCGCATTTGAAAAAATCATAAATGCAAACGAACCTATAATATCTACTATCAAAGACAAAGCTGAAGAAAATTATTATTTTATTGGGTGTGATGTAATAAATGTTATGTAATGAAGACATTAATATTTTAAAATTGTATGAAGAATCAGGTATTGATGAATCATATCTTGATAAGCCATACAATTTTTTTGAAAGACACAAGCCCATTTTTTCAAAAACACCTTCAAACATTTCACAAGAAAAAAATGAAAATATTTCGATTTTAGAAGCCAAAAATTCAGCTATTAAAGAAGTTGAAAACATAAATGATATTGAAACACTTCAAAACACAATAAAAAATTTTAAACTTAATCCCTTATCAAAATTTGCAAGCAATTCTGTAAATGGATGTGGTGTTTCAAATCCAAAACTTCTTGTTATAACAGAAATTCCAAATTCAGAAGAAGACAAAACAGGCATCCCTCTTTCAGGAGATACAGGCGAACTTTTAAAGAAAATATTAAAAGCAATAAATTCATCAATTGAAATTGATACATTTTATTTTCCAATAAGTTTTTTAAGACCAGCAGGTGGAAGACTTCCAACACCAGAAGAAATAGAAATATCACTTCCGTTTGCAAAAAAAATGATTGATATATTATCCCCTAAAATAATTTTAACTATGGGTTCTCTTCCAATTACAACACTTCTTAATACAAATGAAACAATAACATCAATACGTGGCAAATGGCAAAATTATAATGATATAAAAATTATGCCAACATTTTCTCTTTCACAAATTATGACAAACATTGATGTTAAAAAAAAGACATGGGAAGATCTACAACTTGTAATAACTGAACTTACTTCTCTGTAAGTTTAAATTCTATTCTTCTGTTCTTTTTAAGTGAAGCCTTATCATTTCCTTTTACAAGAGGATGAAACTCACCAAACCCAGTTGCAGCTAATCTTTCCTCAGGAATACCTTGGCTAACCAAAAATTCCACAACAGATAT
>CAYJFW010000024.1:6703-6988 GCA_964369895.1 uncultured Bacteroidales bacterium | reverse complement strand
AAGAAGTTAAAAATGAACAATAATTATTACGATGGCCTAGAAAATGTTGCAAGCTTTATTGAAAAATACAAGCTTAACGCCCTAAAATCCTTAGGTCAAAACTTCATTCTTGATTTAAACCTAACAGACAGAATTGCAAAATCCATACCTAATATTGAAAATTCAGTTATTGTTGAAATAGGTTCAGGCCCAGGAGCACTAACCAGAGCAATACTTAAAAACAACCCTAAAAAGCTTATTGCTATTGAATTTGATACCAGAGCAATTGGAGTATTAGAAGAATTA
>CAYJFW010000024.1:0-6693 GCA_964369895.1 uncultured Bacteroidales bacterium | reverse complement strand
CTTGAAATAATACATACTGACGCACTAACTGTTGATTTTAAAGAATTAAAAGAAAAATATGCGCCAAATTGTGATTTCAGAATATGCGCAAATCTTCCATACAACATATCAATACCCTTAACAATTGGCTGGCTTAAAAATGCAAAAATCATAAATTCTATGACATTAATGTATCAATTAGAAGTAGGCAAAAGAATAACAGCCCAACCAAAATCAAAAGATTATGGAAGAATTTCAATAATAACAGCCCTTACAAACAAAGCAAAACTTTTATTCCAAGTACCAAGAACCTGTTTTTCACCACCACCAAAGGTTACATCTTGCATAGTTGGATTCGAAAAACTAAACGAACAACTTGATACCAAACTTTTAAACAAAGTTGAAGAAGTTGTAAAACAAGCCTTCTCAGAAAGAAGAAAAATGATACGTTCAACTTTAAAACCAATACTAAAAGAAAACCTTATTCCAATACTTGAAAAACTAAATATCAAAGAAACTTCACGTGCAGAAGAGCTAAATTCAATCGACTTTCTAAATATCTCAAAAGAATTAGAAAAATAAATATTTTATGAAGTTATATAAATAAAAAAAATAAACTTTTTATATTGAATCCAAAGCTCTTTGTAATATCTCTGCTGCGGCTAATTTATCTAAAACATCTTTGCGTTTTTTTCTACTTAAATCAAAGTCACGGACAAGCATTTTTTCAATCATTCCTGATGAAAGCCTCTCATCCATAAAAACTATTTCAATATCAGAAATAGCTTCACTTAAATTTTTTGCAAAATTACGAACTTTAACAGAGGTTTCTCCTTCATCTCCATTCATTTGTAAAGGAAGCCCTATAACAACAACACAAACATTCATTTGAATAATAATATCTTCAATTTCTTTAAAAAGCTCAGCATAACTCTTGTTTTTAAGCATTTTATAAGGACTGGCAATCTGTCTTCCAACATCACTTATGGCAATACCAATATTAACGTCACCATAATCAATCCCCATAAACCTTTTTTCTGTTCCCAAATATTTTTGTTTAAGATCTCTTAAATTATTTTCTATCAAAATTTAACTCCCTTTAATGCATATTTTTAATTATATACTCTTTAAAAATTTAAGTCAAACAACAATAAACCTGTTGAAAATGTTTTTTTATAATGTTATAATGAAAAGCAAGTTACTTAAATAAATGCTAAGTAACATATTAAACAAAAACAGAGGAGATAACCACCATGGTAGCAAAAAAACCAGCAACAAAAAAACCTGCAGCAAAAAAAGCACCTGCTAAAAAAGTTGTAAAACCAGCAGTAACAAAAGTTGAAACTGCTCCAAAAACAACAGCTTGCGCTTGTGGATGTTGTGCAAACAAAGGTAAAAAAGTATTAGTTTTAGTAATGATTATTGTAGCAACTGTAATTGCAACTCTTGTTGTAACAAAAGGATGCGGACATAGAATGGGTATGAAAAAAGGCCCTTGCCCTTGTTCACAAGAAATGAAAAAAGGTCCTTGCCCTTGCTCAAAAGAAATGAAAAGAGATGGCCAAGGCCCAAGAAAAATGCAAAGAATGCAAGCTCCAGAAGCAGCAACTCAAAAATAAGCATTTTTTTAAAAATACAAAAGGACATTTTAAATGTCCTTTTTTTTTAATCTCTTCTTGACTAAGAAAAACGAATAATGCTAAAATCCTATACAGTTTTAAAAAAGGAGAAATTATGTATTTCACAAAAGAAAAAATTCAAAAAAATGCAAAACTAGTAAGACTTGCAATGCCTGATGATGAGGCAGAAAAAATGATACCTGAACTTGACAACGTAATTGAATGGATAAAAGGCCTTGATGATGTAAACGTTGACGGTATAACTCCTCTTATTTCTATCAACGAACACCCTCTTGAAAAAAGAGACGATATTGTTAATATGAAAAATACAAGAGATGAGATTTTAAAAAACGATCCATCAAAAAATAAATCACCTGAATTTTTCTCAGTACCAAAAATAATAGATTAAAGGAAAACAAATGTTCAAACTTATAAAATTATTCCCAGTTCAAACAAATATCAACATAATGAAATATGCAAAGTATTTTATTACTTTCACATCAATTTTATTTGTGCTTTCAATAATATCACTTTTTATAAAACCTCTTAATTTAGGAATTGATTTTTCAGGTGGTGTTATGGTTGAAATACAAACATCTGGACCTGCAAACATAACAAAAATAAGACAAGATTTAAAATCTTTCTCACCAGAAATTCAAGCCCAAGGCGACAGAGATGATATTATTTTAATAAGACTTCCACAAGGAAAGAAAAATGAAACAGAAATAACAAAAATGTTAGACGATGTGAAAAAAGTACTTGGACCAAAAGTTGAATACAGAAACACACAAATAGTAGGTCCCAAAGTAGGTGCAGATTTAATAAGAAATGGAACTTTGGCTGTTATAATGTCTCTTCTTATAATATCACTTTACATATGGATAAGATTCGAACTTCCATTTGCAGTTGGTACTGGACTTTCACTTCTTCATGACGTAGTTCTTGCACTTGGGATGTTAAGCATAACAGGATTAGAATTCAGCCTAACAACACTTGCTTCTCTTTTAACTCTCGCTGGATACTCAATAAATGACACTGTTGTTATTTACGACAGAATAAGAGAAAACATAAAAAGATACAAACAAAAACCATTAAAAGAAGTTTTAAATCTTTCTATAAATGAAACATTATCAAGAAGCATTTTAACTTCAACAACAACATTTCTTGCTGTTTTAATGATATTTTTATTTGGTGGTGAAGTATTAAAAAGTTTTTCTGCTGTAATGTTATTTGGTATAATAATTGGAACTTACTCTTCAATATTTATCGCAACAACAACTCTTTTAATATTCAAAAGAAAAAATTTAAAGTAATAAAATAAAAAGGACAAGGGGATGAGAAAAATAAGTAAATTAGTTTTAGGAAGTCTTTGCATCCTATCATTTGATGCATTTTCAAATCCATCCCCTAACAAAGCATTAGAGTTTGAAAAAATTGATTTTTCATACATAAAAAAAGAAGATTTTGATAAATACAAATACAATCCATACGAATATTGGTTAGCAGGAACAGACATAGTAAATGAATTTTCAATAGATCATGCTCAAGCTTTTTACGAAGGTCTTTACGATATAATAACAAAAAACTTCCCTAAAAATTTATCATATGATGAAATAACAAATAAAATTTTTGAATCAATTGACTCTATGTCTGGAAAAATTTCTATAACTACAACTGATAAAAGAATTCTTTTTCATGACAAAGATTTAAATATGATTGGAAATTTTAAAAAACCAGAAGAAAATAACGCAACTGCATGGGTAAATTTGGTTATAAATACTTTCCTTAATCTAAGGGAAAAAAACAAAGAATTTGGATCTGCACATCCAGAACAAATTTATCACAGAACAGCAACATACTTAATAAAAAGTTTGGATGAAGATGCAAAATATACTGATCCAATATCAGCCAAAGAAATAAAAGACAATAAAAATACAACAACACTTGGTTTTACATACAGAAAAACACCTTATGGCATACAAGTTTGAACAATAACAAAAGATTCGCCAAGTTATTTTTCTGATATCAAAGCAGGTGACTTAATAACTGATATAAATGGAATGAATATAACAAAATTAACCGATGAACAAATTGAATATCTTTTAACTGGTGACGACACAGAAATAGTACAGTTAAATTTTGTGCCATACATATCACGCACACCATCACAAACATTTATAAGAAAAAATAAAGTTATAATTCCATCAATAACAACAAAGCTTTTAAATGAAAAATACCCATTAATTACAATACACAATTTCAAATCAGGCACAGCAAAGGAATTACAAAATGTGACTCAATCTGTTTTGTCTGAAAATGATGCTGATGGCATAATTCTTGACTTACGCGGAAATATTGACGGCAACGAAATAGAAGCGATTGAGGCAGCAAACCTTTTCATTGATGGTGATATTCTTCTTAAAACTGATGGCAAAAATGATGACCAAGATCAAACCTATACTGCAAAATCGGGTGACATTACAAATGAAACGCCAATAATATTAATTGTTGATAATACAACAAAGGGCGTATCAGAACTTTTTGCAAGTATTTTCGAAGGAAGAAAAAGAGCTGTTATAATTGGAACTCCATCATTTGGAAAAACACAAATATCAGATACATTCGAACTTTCAAACGGTGGCAATATAAAATTTGCAACAAAAAATATTATAAAAGCCGACGGGAAAAGATTAACAAAACTTGGAATAATTCCTCTTATCTGTACTTCAACAATACTTGATGATATTGATATAAGAACACTTATTACAAATATAAATAATGATAAATTCAAAGATAATCGCCCACAAACAAATAATTTTTCATCTGAATTACTTGAAACTGTAAGAAAATCTTGCCCTGCAATATATCCAACCAAGGATGCACACACACTGCTTTTAAAAACTGCAACCCAGATTTTAGATACAGATGACACATACGAAAATCTTTTAAAATAAAACTAATTAAAAAACCTCCCAATTGGGAGGTTTTATTTTAAACATAATTTAAGAACTAATTTGTTTGATCCCAACCAGCACTGTTTCCAATACCTTTATATTGGTCCATAATAGCATTAGGATCAGTCGGATCAGCCAAATAAGCAACCATCCAACCAGCAACACCAAGTATCACAAGACCAACAACCAAATAGAAAATCTTTGTTGCATCAATTTCGCCTTTATTAATTGCAGTCCAAGCAAATTGTATAAATGCAAATGCAGCAACAACAAATAATGCATTTCTAGTTTGCATAAAAAGTGTAGCAGCTCTATCTAAAAAAGCATCAAATGGACCAGTATCAGTCGCACTTGGAGCTTCAACAACTGCTCCCTGAGCAAAAGCATCCACAGGAACAAAAGCCATAATAAGAACTAATACAGCTAAACAAATAACTGTTGATTTTTTTGTTAAAAATTTAAATAAAGACATATCTTTCTCCTTTTCTTTTAATAAACTTGAAATCATTATATCATTATTTTGACAATATAACAAGAACTTTTTGTATATAAAAAAACTGCCCCAAAGGACAGTCTTATTCAAAAAAACAAGGATACTAGAATTTATATCTTGCTTTTACTAAAAATGAATGAATATCTGAATCATATTTTCCACCACTAACAGCAGAGTTTTCAAAATCAGTTGAAATATATCTATATTCAACACCACCTGCAACAGGGATAAGAGGAAGATCTAAATCTGCACCAATCATATATTGTGGAACAACTTTCCAATCTGAACTTTCTGATAAACCATCAATATCTTGTTTCATATATCCAAGACCAAAACCAACATAAGGTTTTAAAATAGGAAGAAGAGGAAGACCAATATAAGCATTAGCAGCAGCACCGCTTGTTTTAATATCACCAATTGTATCTTCTGTTGATTTTAAATTGAAATATTCAACTTCTGCTCTTATTGGAATAAGGGGCAAAGGAATACCAAAACCAGCATAAATAGAAAATGCACTACCTTCTCCACTATCAAAATCAACGCCATCTGCTTTTGCGTTTGATCCACCAAAACTACCACCAACATAAAAAGCTTTTGCAGCACTTGGAATTGCAAGGCCTGCTAAAACTAAACTCATTAAAATTAAATTTTTTTTCATAACATTCTCCTTTTTATTAATTAATAGGAAATAGAACCTATTAAATCAAATTATAATCTTTTAAAAAAAACTAGTCAACATATAAAAAATTTACATAATCCAAGCATTTTTTATATAACGAAATCCATAAAATTTATTAAAAACAATTACATCAAACCTGAAATCAAAATTTTGATATTTTGGGTTTTTTGAAATAAAAACTTCTGCTGATTTTTCAATTCTTTTTCTTTGCAAATAAAAAACAGATTGGGCTGCTAAATCAAATGTTTTTCTTTTTTTAACCTCAACAAAAATTATTTGCTTATTTCTTTTGGCAATGATATCTATTTCACCTCTTCCAGTACCCTTTCCAACAACAAATCTTGATTTTAAAATACTGTATCCTAAAAACCTAAGAAACATTCTTGAAATAAACTCAGATATTTTTCCTGATTTATAAATATTATGATTTTTTCTTTGATGTTGCAACCATTGCCTCTCTTATAACTTTATCACCAATTTTGTATCCAGCTTGAAGCTCGCTAACAATTGAATTTTCTGGTTCCTCATCTGTTTCAATTTGTGTAACAACTCTGTGTAACATTGGATTTAAAACTTCACCTACAGTTTTAATTTTTGTAATACCATTTTTTTCCAATCCAGCAACAAAACCATCATTTATAGATTTAAATCCAGAAAGAATATTTTCATCAACATTATCTTTTAAAGCATCAATTGCCAAAGTCAAATTATCAGCCAAAGGAATCATATCTTTTGCAAAATTTGAAATTTTATAATCAACTAGATTTTTTGCATCTATTTCTGCTCTTCTTTTTGCGTTTTCAGCATCTGCATAAGCAAGCAAATATTTATTTTGCCATTCTTCTAATTGCATTTTAAGATTACTTATTTCATCTTTTTCAATATCACATTCATTCAAAGATTGCTCTGAAGATTTTTCATCACATTCAAATTTTTCTTCATTAATTTTAATTTCTTCTTTTTTTGACA
>CAYJFW010000023.1:1317-7011 GCA_964369895.1 uncultured Bacteroidales bacterium | reverse complement strand
TTTCAACGATTATTTAGTAATTGTTTCAAAATCATCAAACATAACACCAGAAATAAAAAATAAAAAAGATGATTTAACAAAAACATTATCAATTATTTCAAATTCAGATAAACTTATTTCTATAAAATCACAAACATTTGAAGAAACAAAAGGTTTAAAAATGGATAATTTTACAACTGTTTATGAAGCTATGGAACAAGTCTTTAGAAAAAATAAAATTTTAATTACCCCTTGGGCATATATGAAGGATTATCTAGATAAAAATAAAAACGCAAAAGAATTAAAATCATTAAGTATTCTTAAATATCCAAAAAATAAAATTGATTATTTTATGGCAATAAACAAAACTTCTGATTTTCCTGATATAAAATCAAAAAACAATTTAACAATGGATGATACATTAAAAGAAAAACTTTTAAATATAGATAGCTTAGATTTTTCAAAATAATCTTACTTGCATAAAAAATATTTATATTATAAAATTATATCCAAGGAGAAATATGTTAAAACTTAAGTTATTTTTATTTATACTTTTATTGGGATTTGCTTTTTCATTTAATGTAAAGGCCCAAGAGTTTTTTGACATGTCTGAAGAAGAAACTTCTGATTTTATAAATTCTGATGGTGATCTTGAAGAATACGAAGATTATGTTGATGAAAGCGAACTAGAAGTTATAAATGAAAACATTAATGAAAGAGTAAAATATTTCGATATTGCAGGTGCAAAACTTGGCCAAACATTTAAAGAAACAAAAGATATTTTAAAAGAAAGCAAATATAAATTTATTGATTTAGAATATAATATTCCCGAATATTTCAGATTTAATTATGATTCTGTTTGCAGATCAAAAGACATTCTTGTCCCTGTTAATATAGAAGCTTGTATAAAAGGCCAAGCAAAAGCAGATAAAATGGAATACATATCAAAAGCAACATTTAAAAAACACGACACAAATGAAGACATAGAGGTTTTTTTCACAAGCCCAATAACAGAAAATAAATCTTGGAAAATAACATATAAAAACGATTTAAATAAAAAATTAGGCGATGGTAAAAATTTTCAATATCAAAGAGAAGAACGTCGCCGTGCATTTTGGTATTTTGTTCTTTCAAAATATGGCGAACCAAACATAGAACCCAATCTTTGGGTGCTTGATGCAGAAGATGAAAACAGTGAAGGTCTAGAAGCAAGCTTTGGCGCTCTTATCCTTTCAAACCCTCGTCAAAACGCATTTGATATACTTGAATCAACAAAAGAAGCAAGACGCGATTTCGAATATCAAAAATACACATTTTAATTGTTGATTTTACTTAAAATAATAAATAAAAACCTTGACTCTTCAAAATAAAAAATATATATTACCCCTTATGTCTTTGGGAAACCATTGGCAAATACACATATCAGCAAAAGGTTATATCTTTACTTTTCTAACCATTTAGTCCTGTAAAAAGGGTGGCTGATAGAGGAAATAACTAATAAAAAATGAAAGGACTATAATTATGGCATTTCCAAAATTTACAATGAAAGAATTAATCGAAGCAGGTGCACACTTCGGGCATCACACAAGAAGATGGACACCAAAAATGGCACCATATATCTTTGGTGTAAAAGATAAAATTCATATTATTGATTTACAAAAAACTGTTCCAATGCTTCACGCTGGACTTGTTGCGTTAAGAAACACAGCATCAGCAGGTGGTAAAGTTTTATTTGTTGGTACAAAAAGACAAGCACAAGACATAGTAAAAGAAGCAGCAGAAGTTTGCGGACAATACTATATCAACACACGTTGGTTAGGTGGTATGCTTACAAATTGGAAAACAGTTGTAAATTCAATTAAAAAACTTAAAAAATTAGAAGCAGATATCAAAAATTCTGAAACCCTTGATTTCACAAAAAAAGAAATCTCAAAAATGGAACTTGATTACAATAAATTAAATGCAGTTCTTGGTGGTGTTCTTGATATGAATGGCGCTCCTGATATAATTTTCGTAATTGATGCAAGCAAAGAAGAACTTGCAATCACAGAAGCAAATAAACTTGGTATTCCTGTAGTTGCAATTTGCGATACAAATGCAGATCCATCAAATGTTGATTATCCAATACCAGGAAATGATGATGCAATAAAAGCAATTAAACTTTACACAGACTTAGCTGTAAAAGCTGTTCTTGATGGTCTTGAAGATCAACTTAAAAAATCAGGTGCAGATTTAGGTGCAGCTCTAAGTCCAAAAGTAGAAACAAAAAAAGGGGAATAAAAAATGGCAGAAATAACAGCTTTACTTGTAAAAGACTTACGTGAAAGAACTGGCGCTGGAATGATGGACTGTAAAAAAGTTCTTATCGAAGCAGAAGGTGATATAGAAGTTGCAATAGATCTTCTAAGAAAAAAAGGTCTTTCAAAAGCAGCAAAAAAAGGCGATAGAGAAGCATCAGCTGGTCTTGTAGCTTTAAAAGTTGAAGGAAACAAAGGTGTAACAGTAGAAGTAAATTCAGAAACAGACTTTGTTGCAAGAAACGAAAAATTCCAAGCTTTTGTTAAAAAAGTATCTGATGTTGCATATGATGCAAATGGTGATATAACAAAAATTATGGAAAGCCAAATTGATGGTAAAGATATTAACGAAGAACTTGCAAACGAAATCGCAACAATTGGTGAAAACCTAAATATCAGAAGAGCTGATATGGTTTCAGTTGAAAATGGTGCAGTTATTTCTTATATCCACAACCGTGCAGCAGAAAATCAAGGTTTAATTGCTGTTCTTGTTGCTATTGAATCAAGCGCTGACAAAGCAAAAATCACAGAAGTTGGTGATACAATTGCAATGCACATTGCTGCTGCAAATCCTCAATTCTTGGATACAACAGATGTTGATGGCGAAAGCTTAGAACGTGAAAAGAAAATTTTCTCTGAAACAGCAATAGAATCAGGTAAACCAGCAGACATAGTTGAAAAAATGGTTGCAGGTAGAATTAACAAATTCTATGAAGAAGTTGTGCTTCTTGAACAATCATTCTTTATGGAACCATCAAAGAAAATAAAAGATGTTGTTAAATCTATTTCTGATGATGCAAAAATTACAAAATTTGTAAGATTCGCAGTTGGTGAAGGCGTAGAGAAAAAAGACGAAGAATAAGTCTTTTACATCTTAAATTTAAAGAGGGCTTTGCCCTCTTTTTTTAATTAAATATTTGCAAAATAAAAAAAATTAATATATATTTTTAAAAGATTTATGGGTGTATAGCTCAGTTGGCTAGAGCGTTACGTTGACATCGTAGAGGTCGGTGGTTCGAGCCCACTTGCACCCACCATTTATAAAGGAGTTAGATATGATTTTAATTACAGGAGCCGCAGGTTATATAGGAAGTCACATAGCTCTAGAGCTTTTAAAACAAAACCGCGAAATTGTAATATTTGATAATCTTTCCACAGGTCATATTGAAACAATTGAAACACTTAAAAATTATGGTAATTTTGAATTTATAAATGGTGATTTAAAAAAAATATCAGATATAAAATTTGTCTTTGAAAATTTTAAAATTGATGCTGTTATCCATTTTGCAGCCAGTTCCCAAGTATCAGAATCAGTTATAAATCCAAAAAAATATTACGAAAATAATGTTATTGGGTCAATAAATCTTTTAAATGTAATGGTTGAAAAAAACATTAAAAAAATTGTATTTTCATCAACAGCAGCCGTTTATGGTGAGCCAGAATATACTCCAATTGATGAAAATCATAAAAAAGAACCGGTTAATCCATACGGAAAAACAAAACTTATCATTGAAAATATAATGGATGATTATGATTTGGCATATAATTTAAAATCAATAAGATTAAGATATTTTAATGTTGCAGGCGCAAATAAACAAAGTATTATAGGTGAAAACCATAATCCTGAAACTCATCTTATTCCAAACATATTAAAATCTACACTAAGTGGAGGCAAAGAATTCGAAATGTATGGAACAGATTATAACACAAAAGATGGAACTTGTGTTCGTGATTATATTGATATTGATGATTTGGTATCTGCTCATCTTCTTTCTCTTGATTATTTAAATAAAAATAATAAAACAGAAGTTTTTAACCTAGGCACAAAAGAAGGAAACACAGTAAAAGAAGTTTTTAATATGTGTGAAAAGGTAACAAAAAAAACAATCCCAGTAAATATGAAAGATAGAAGACCTGGCGATCCAGCAATCCTTATTGCTGATAATTCAAAAGCGGTAAATCTTTTAGGATGGCAGGCAAAAATTTCTATTAAAGATACAATTTTATCTGCTTATAATTGGGAAGAAAAGCTAGCTGGAAATTAATCTATTTTTCTTTTTATATTTCAATCTTATCAAAGAAAGCGAAATTGTGATTGCTTGTATAATTACCCCTAAAAATATTGCATATTTAGGAGAAAGTAAGTCAGCAACAATTCCAAAAATCAAAGTAAAACTACCTGTAAAAATACCTTTTAAAAAAGATGCTATTGAACCCATTGTTGCTCTTTGTTGAGGGGTAAATTCTTTATGAAGAATATCGCTGTTTGATGTTAGCCATATGCCCCAAAAAAGAGTATTGCTTGTCATAACAAAAGGTGTTGCAATATTATTAAGGATTAAAGCAGTAAATTTAATTAAAATATTTCCAATAGAGGAGAAAAAAAACAAGGTGATAGAATCTATTTTTTTTAAAAAAGAAATAACTATAAAACTTATTGCCGCCCAAAAGTTTTTTAAAAGTCTAGCTACACCCAAAGCCCAAACAGGAATAAACATTGAAAAAAAAGCTGCTTCAAAATTATGTGTTGCTTCACCAGTACCTTCATCTATTGCTCCAACCAATGTATAAAAACGAAGTTTTTTATTTGAATAAAATTCTTTTAATGATTTTAAAAAATGTTTAAAACCAGATAATTGATTTGATTTATGAACTTTAAGCGGCTCATAATAAAAAAATGCAATTAAAAAAGGCATAAACATAGGAACAAGAGAAAACAAAGCAACAAAGTCAATGTTGGAAAAATAAATAATTCCAGAACAAAATAAACCTGAAAAAACACCACCTAGTTTCCTCCAAAACCAAACTCTAGAAAAAAACAATTTATATTCATCTTTTTTCCCTAATTCTTCAAGTGTTTCATACAATAAAGCTTCATCAGTTCCAGAAGAAAGAGAATGATGGATACCCATAAAAAAACTTCCTAAAAAAAGCATTAAAACAGAATTTAAATATCCTCCTAAAAACCAAAAAACACCAGTCAAAAATAAAAATAATCCAGAAAGAATAAGAGTTTTTTTTCTTCCTATCTTATCAGATAAAACACCTGTTGAAATTTCAGTTAAAAGAGTAGTTATAGTCATAGTGGAAAGAGCAAGAGCAGCAGTAGTATAAGAGCTTGTTATCTTTTGAAAATAAATAACTAAAACTATATTTATAAAAACAGATCCTCTAAAGAAAAATTCCATTTTTAAAAGATTTATATTTCGTAAAAGAAGAGAGTTTATCATAAAAATTTTCCAAGCTATTTATTTAAAACAAAATTTCTATTGTTTCCATGAGTTATTGCAATAGCAAGTGCATCACCAGAATGTTCTGAGTCTATGGATGGTTTATTAAGAAGAACACCCACCATCATTTGTATTTGTTCCTTTTTTGCATGCCCAACTCCGGTTACTGATTTTTTTATCAAATTTGG
>CAYJFW010000023.1:0-1307 GCA_964369895.1 uncultured Bacteroidales bacterium | reverse complement strand
GAGTAAGTATAGCAACACCTCTTGCTTGTCCAAGCTTAAGTGTTGATGATGGATTAACATTTACAAAAACTTCTTCAACCGCTACCTCATCAGGGTTAAATTTTTCAATAACAGATTTTAATTCTTTGTGAATAAGAGCAAGCCTTTCAGGCAAGCTTAATTTTTCATTTATTTTAATTGTTCCATTTGCAATATGAAAGAATTGATTATTTTTAAATTCAACAACACCATAACCATTAAACCTTAAACCTGGATCAATTCCCATTATTATCATAATTAATCCTTAAAGCTCAATTATTTCATAACTACTTGCGTCACTCATAACTTTTCTAACTAATTGGTTGTTATGATAATGTCCGCCCTTATTGCTTGTATATTTTCCAATAATACTGTGTCCCATAACATATAAATCACCAACAGCATCTAATATTTTATGAACAACAAATTCATCATCCATTCTTAAACCTTCTGGATTTATAACTTTTTCCTCATCAACAGCAATTCCGCTTTTAAGACTTGCCCCAAGACATAAACCCTTTGAATGTAAAAATTCAACATCACTCATCCTTGCAAATGTTCTTGCTTTACAAATTATATTTTGATAATTATCCAGATTTAAATCCAAAACCTTATGTTGAATTCCAATTGGTTTAATCCCTGTGTAATCAATTGATATGTCTAGCGTTAATAAATCTTTGTCATTTGGTTCAATTGAAACACTTGCTTTATCGTCTTCAAATTCAATTTTTTTAAGGATTTTAATAAATTTTTTAGGTGCGTCTTGCTCTTGAAGGCCAATTTTTTCAATTTCTGCCATCAAAGGAAGGGCTGATCCATCTTGTATTGGAATTTCCTCAGAATTTGTTTTAATAATCAAATTATCAATCCCAAGTCCATAAATTGATGATATAAGATGTTCAATTGTTTTTACATGTTCACCATCTTCAATTCCAATTGATGTATAACCACCATTTCCAAAAACATTGTCCAAAGAAAGTTTATAATTATTTCCATTTATATCAAAAACTATACCAGAATCAAGAGGGGCAGGTATAAGTTCAATTTTATTAATTGTTCCTTTGTGCTGTCCAATACCTTCAAAAACAAGGTTGTTTTTTATTGTTGTTTGTTGCATTTTTAATCCTTTTTCTTTTTTAATGTGTGTTTTACATTCCATCTGTCATGAACCCAAAACCATTGCGAAGGATTTTCAATAATCCAACTTTCAACAATATCATTTATTTTTTGAGTCGTTTTAAGAATGCCAGTATCAACATTTTTAAGTTTAAATGGCATAAATGTTTTAT
>CAYJFW010000022.1:0-7098 GCA_964369895.1 uncultured Bacteroidales bacterium | reverse complement strand
ATATCAAATGTTGTAAGTGATATAACTGTTTCAGAAGAAGATAAACTTAATATGTCATTGCTTTCTTCTAAATTAAGTATAGAAGAATATATTGATTTTGCTTTATCAGTTGGAAGAATTTCTTATAAGACAGAAAATAATCTTAAAGAAGTCGGTCCGCTGGTAACAACTGGCTTTATGATAAATTTTTAAAAAATGAAGTTTTTTTCTTATTTTTTGATTATTTTTCTTGCAAAAACAGATTTTTAAATATACTCTTATAAGTAAGGAAAGAAAAAAATATTAAAAAAGGCGGAGAGTTATGAAAAAAATATCTAAATTATCTATTGTTGCATTTGTATTTGCAACTCTTGCTTTCACAAATAAAACCTTTGCTGATTGGAATAATGAACCAGCACGAGAAATTGAATTAAATACTGTTGAATATTATGGTGATTCAAATTATGATGCAAGTGGCGAAATGACTTGGCCTATACCTTATACTGAAAGTCATACTATAATTGAAAATCTTGCAAATGTTGATCCTGTAAATGTTGAAAAAACATCATCTTCACTTTCAAACGAAGGTTGGACAGGTGGTCCAAGTTATACTCCTCCTGGTGGAAACCCTCCTGTAACAGAAGGTATAATCCCTCCAGCTGATTCTCATATGCCTCTTGCAAACAAAGATCTAGTTGTTGATGATGGTGTTCGTGTTTTATCTGCATCTATGCCTCCAGGATATCCTTTGGTTGAATATGTTGAAACAAAAGAAATTATAATGGAAACAGATTCAAATCAAATAGTTCAAGATGTTATTCGTGATTGGGTGGCAAAAGAATGTCTTACACTTCGTGAAGTTTTAACTCAATGGGCAGATGTTGAAGGTTGGGAAATTGTTTGGAATACAAAACGTGAATATCCTTTAAAGGCTTCTGCTATATTCAGAGGAAGATTTAAAGATGTGTCTTCTGCAATAATAAGAAGTTTTTCACGCGCAACACCACAACCTCTTGCTAAGTTTTATCTTGGAAATAGGGTTTTAGTTGTAAAAACATTGGAGGAAAATGATGGAAATTAGTAAAAAAATACTTTGTTTAGTTGTTATCTTTAGCAATCTTTTAAGCGGTTGTTTACTTTATAATAAAGATATGGTTGAAAGTGTATCTTCAAGTGTTTCAAGTGATTTTGATAATACTCAAAATGCAATGGATATGGCAAAAATGCCAGGTAGGCCGGTTAATAAAGATGTTGTTCTAGTAAGTGATGATATCTGGCTTGGTGATGGTAGTTTTGTTGTAGAACATACAGAACCTCTTCCTAAAAAATTCGAAGGTGAAGAAGGTATTACAATTATGACTGATGATGAAGTTTCTTTTGAAGATATCACAAACCAACTTTTTTATCTAACAGGTATTGCTTTCCAAATAGAAGATTCAGTAGATATTTCAGATGTCGATGATATGAATATTTCTTACACAGGTCCTCTTTCTGGTATTTTAAATATGTTGGCTTTGAAAGCTAATATAAGTTGGGCTTATGAAAATGGAAAAATTATTTTTTATAAATTTAAAACAAGAACTTTTGTTGTGCATACTCTTGCAACAGAAGCAAATTACTCAAGTTCAATTTCATCAGGAGCAGAAGCTTCAGCAACTATTTCAACAACTACAAATATAAAAGAATGGTCTGAAATGTCTGATGTTTTAAAAATTATGGTAAAAGAAGGTGAAGTGCAAATGTCTCCTTCAACAAGTTCTATTACTGTAACTTCAACTCCAAAAACTTTACAAAAAGTTGAAGCGTATATAAAAGAACAAAACAGAAGATTTGTGAAACAAGTTGCTATTACTGTAAAAGTTCTTCAAGTTACGCTTGAAAAAGATAATAATTTTGGTCTTGATTTAAGTGCTCTTTTTGATAATACATATGGTTTATCATTGGTTAGTGGAAGTACTGCTTCTGATTCTTTCTCTTTTAGTGTTATTGAAGGTGGTAGTAGTGATTGGGCAAGTGGTACTTCAAATCCAACTGCATTTGCAATCCAGGCTTTGTCAACACAAGGAAAAACATCTCTTGTAACATCAGCTGTTGTAACTGCAAGAAATAATAGAGTTGTTCCGATAAACAATATCCAAACATTTAAATATATTGCAAGTATTTCAACATTAACAGAAAATTCAGACTCAACAACAGAAGTTACTCCAGAAGAAGAAACTGTTGGTTTTTCAATGCAGTTAATGCCAAATATTCTTGAAAATGGAAAACTTATTTTAATGTTTAATATGTCATTAAAAGAACTTCTTAAAATGGATACAGTTAAGATAGGTGGGGCTGATGGTACTACTGTTCAACTTCCTGAAATTGCACAAAGAAACTTTATGCAAGAAATCGTTATGGAATCAGGACAAACAGCTGTTCTTACAGGATTTGAAAGAGTTACTTCATCTAATAAAAGTTCAGGTCTAGGTCCAGAAGAGTTTACATACCTAGGTGGTTTCCAATCAACAGAAACATCACGTGAAGTTTTGGTTGTTATGTTAACACCACAAGTTATATCTTCACCACTTGAAGAAGAAGATACTTCAAACGATGAATGGGGAATGCCAACTTATTAAGATTAAATTTTGCGAGGGGGAAAATTGGCAAAAACAAAAGAAATCAAAGTAGTTAAGATTGCTGGAAAATCCTATGCAGTAGGATTGTTTTGGCAACCCGTTCAAAATGAAAAAACTTATATAAAAGAAATTGAAGTTTCAGTTCAAACTGTTCTTCCTGGTGCAAATTTATATGCATTAAGAAAAGGTGCGGCAACTCAATATGGTTTGGGTGCAACATCTTATGGTCATAAATCTGGTATGCCATCAGGGGCAAGTGCTATCGCAAATGCTCTTCGTGATAAACCTTCTGCGGTTTGTGTTTTTAAACTAGAAGAGGGATGGTGGTTTATAACAATCAGAAATAACCTTATTCTTTCTGAAGAAGATACAGTATACACAAACGAAGATGATGCAAAAGAAGCCTTTAACTCTATGTTGTCAATTCCTGATTGGGGTTATAAAATCGCTCCAGCAGAATGGGAAATAGAAGATACAACAGAAATTTCTTTAACAGATTTATTAGGAAGAGGCCAAGCAGTAGAGCTTAGAAAAATTTCATCAGGTCTTCAAAAAAATGTTATAATTTTACTAGTTCTTGCATTTTTTGGTTGGCAGTATTATTCCGGTGTTCAAGAAGATAAAGCAGAAGCAGAAAGAATAGCTGCAAAAAGAGAAAGAGATAGAAAAAGAAAGTTAGAAGAACGAAATAAACCGCCTCCGCCTCCGCCAGCAGCCCCTTGGGAAGCATTAACATCACCTGAAGATTTTTCAAAGAAATGCACAATACTTGTTATAAATTCAACAGCTGTTGTTCCTGGTTGGGATTTACAGGATTCTACTTGTATTGAAAAGCAATTTTCAACAAATTGGCGTCGTGCTTTTGGAAGTCCAGGTTGGATTTTTGAAGCTAAAAAATTTGGGTCAATACCTAAAATAATGGAATTAAAATCAAAAGATAAAACTTATACAAATGTTGTTGGTACTATTGATATTCCTTTTGTAAAACATGAAAAAAGTGAACCTAATTTAACAAAAGTTGAATTGCAAAAAAAATTAAATGATCTTTTTCACGACCTTCAAATAAAAGGTTTAAGACTTGTTGATAAAAAACAAACAGTAAAAGATCCAAATAATTCAAGCTATTCAAAAGATTATTTATATACAGAATTTAAATTCTCAGATGCTTCATACAGAATGCCTCTTGATTGGGTTAAAATATTCAAAGATATAAAAGGTTTGGAATTTGATTCTATAAAATGGAATGATAAAACAAGAAAATGGGAATATCTTGGAAAAATATATGAATTTGACTTAGAAGAATTTAAAAAGAAACAAGCAGAAAAAAAGAAAAAACAAGAAGAAGAGAAAAAAAGATTAGAAGAAGAAGAAAAAGCTAAACAAGAAAAGTTGGAAAAAGAAGCATCTGAAAAATCTTCTGAAACAAAAAACACAGAAGAAAAAGATGAACCAACAGAAGATAAAAATTAAAGGAGATTATTAAAATGAAATTATTAAGAAAAAATATATATTTATTATTTACATTTTCAATGATGTTAACTTTTAATTCAAATACAATATCAGCTCAAAGTGATTTTTTTGAAGATGAAGTTTCAGATATGATGTACAATGAATCTGATGTTTATGAAAATGAAGAAGGTATTGATGATCCAACAGGCATGTATGAACTTGATGAAATCACAGCAGATACTTTTCAACAAATAACAGATATTGAAAGAGAAAATGCTTTAATGGAATTACAAATAAAACAAGAAAAATTAAAACTTGATTTAGAAAAACAAAGAGCAGAACAAGTAAAACTTGAAACAAAACTTCTTGATGAAGAAAGGGAAAGAATTCTTAAACAAGAAGAACAAGAAAGATTAATAACTCAAGAAAAACTAAAAGCAGAAGAGGAAGAAGTTAAAAAAGAAGAAGCAAGAAAAAAGCTGGAACAAGAAGAAGAATTAAACAATACTCTTCTTGAAAAAATAAACTCAGCAGATCTTTCAAATCCTGATGACATAAATGCTGTTGCTCAGTTAATGAGTTTTGTAACAGGTAAAAAAGTAAGTGATCTTGGTGCTGCAAGAATTGAAAGCAGAAAACCTGTAGAAGAAGAAGAAGTAAAAGAAGAACTTTTTGAAGAAAAATATGTTATTAAATCTATTATTGGTGTTGCAGGTGATCTTATTGCAAACCTTGAAAATATTGATACAGGAAGACCTGTAAAAGCCAAAAAAGGTTTTAATGTTGAAGGTTGGTATGTAAAAGAAATAAAAGGCTCTAGTATCGTTGTTGAAAAAGATGGGCAAATATCAGTAATATATTTAAATTAATTATTTGGAAATTTTATTATGGATGAAACAGAAGTTATACAGCAGGCAGAAGTAGAAGAAGTAAAGCCAGATGATGGAGATTCTGAATTAAACCCTTATGAAGGTTTATCTCCTAGAGAGGCTGTTGCTAAACTTCTTTCAAATGGTAATGTTTTAGAGTCAGGTCAAAACGGTAAATTTACAGTTGGATCTGATACTCAAAGTTTGCTTGCATATTTCAGCGATGGAACTTTTCTTGTTTCAAACACTCATAAATTTGATGGTAGAGTTTTATCTTTCCAATCATTGGTAAGAAAAAAAGGTGGAAAAATAAACAGACCAGTTTATATTTCAATGAGCCTTTTAAGTGCTATTTATTCAAATGCAGCAAGAGGTAGTAACGACACTTCATCAGCAGAAGATTCAGCAACCAACAATCAGATGCAAAAAGAATTTGTTGATATTGTTTATCGCGCATCAGAACAAAAAGTTTCCGACATACATATTGTTGTTTCTGATCATACAACTGTTATGTTTCGAATTTCAGGAAGTATGCAAACCATACTTGAATATGATAAAAATTGGGGAGAAGCATTTGTTCGTTCTGTTTTTGCTTCTGCAGATATTTCTGATTCTAACTATGCGCAAAATGAATTCCAAGTAGGTCAAAAATTAGGAAGTACACCTCTTCGTGGTGAAAGAGATTTATACCTTCCTGAAAATGTTTTATCAATACGTTTACAATTTAATCCAATTGCATTTGGTACCAGATATTTGGTTATGCGTCTTCTTTACGCAAATTCATCTGCAGGTAGCGATGATAATTTAAAAGAACTTGGTTTTTCAGATTATGAAGATACAAGACTTTATAAAATGCGTTCTTTTCCAACAGGTCTTTGTATTATTGCTGGTCCTACGGGTTCTGGTAAATCAACAACTCTTCAAAGAGTTATGATAAAAATGTTAAAAGAAAAAAATTACGAACTTAATCTTATTACCGTGGAAGATCCTCCTGAATACCCAATTCCAGGGGCAAGGCAAATGCCTGTGACAAATGCTACAACCGAAGAAGAAAAAGAAAATGCATTTAACCTTGCTTTGGCTGCGTCATTAAGATCTGACCCTGATGCTATAATGGTCGGAGAGGTAAGAACATTATCTTCAGCTGAACTTACATTTAAAGCAGCTTTATCAGGACACAATGTGTGGTCAACACTTCATGCGAATTCTGCACCTGCAATTTTAAACAGACTTCTTGATATGGGAATAGATAAATTTAAATTAAAAGATCCAGAACTAATTCGTGGTCTTCTTTCCCAAAGACTTTTTAAAAAGCTTTGCCCAAAATGCCGTGAACAAATAAAAAATTATCCTGAAATGCCAGTATATGAAAGATTAAAAAAAGCACTTGGAGATTACGGTATTGACCAATCTTATGTAAAAGGTAAGGGGTGTGATTTCTGTGGTGGAAAAGGAATTATTGGACGTATTGTTGCATCAGAAATTATAATACCTGATTCTACATTTTTGGAAAAACTTGTTGATGAAACAAAAAAAGAAGCTGTTTTTTACTGGGCAAATGAACTTTCAGGAAGAACATTAAAAGAAGATGCAATTGAAAAAATGCTTCGTGGTTTTATATCTGTTGATGAAGTTGAAAGATGGTGCGGTATGATTGATACCGATGCTGTTTATTAGGAGAGAAAAATGGTTGCAAAAAAAATTCCAACAAATGATGTTATCCTTAAATTATCACAATTTATGGTTTTAATGGGTAATGAAAAAAGACTTAAAATATACTATAAACTTGCAGCTCTTCTTAAAAACAGATTTACTGTTATGGATGCGCTTGACAGAATTTGGATGATTGAATCAAAAGACGGAAAAAACCCTGATGAACCTATGGCAATTGCTGTTGCGTGGTGGTTAAGAGAATTGGAAAAAGGTCTTCCTTTCTCATCTGCTATTGAAGGCTGGGCTCCTATGCGTGAAAAATTGATGCTTTCTGTTGGTGACGTATCCAAACTTGAAAAAGCTCTTTTAAATGTTATAAAAGTATCCGAAGGATCAAATAAAATTATACAACCTTTAATGAGCGCTCTTACTTATCCTATGTTGATGATTGCTTTAAGTATGGTAATTGTTGTTGGTGTTGGACTTTATATGGTTCCGCCTCTTCTTGAATTTGCAAAAGATGCAAAATG
>CAYJFW010000021.1:0-7322 GCA_964369895.1 uncultured Bacteroidales bacterium | reverse complement strand
TACACCCATAAACCATACAAAAGGAGACAATCATGGTAAATATAAATGATTTAGTAAAACAAGCACAAGATATGCAAAACAAAGTTAAACTTGCACAAGCAGAACTTGAAAAACAAGAAGTTGTTGGTGAAGCAGGTGGACTTGTAAAAATTACAATGACTTGCACAAAAAAACCTTTAAAATGTGAAATTGATAATTCTCTTTTAGATGTATCAAAAAAAGAAGATTTAGAAGATTTAATCGTTGTTGCAATGGGAAATGCAAAAGATTTAGCTGATGAAATTTCAACTGCAACTATGGAAGAAGCAACATCAGGTTTACAACTTCCAGAAGGTGTTGATCTTCCTATGTAACTTTGTTAGATTAAAAATTACACACTCCTCTTTTAATAAGGGGAGTTTTTTCTTGATTTTTTAACCTATTGGAAATACAATATTTCATATAAAAAAGTGAGGCAAAATGTATAAAATTAAATCAGAATTTTTAAATATAATAAATGAACGTGGACTTTTAAACCAAGCAAGTGATTTGGAAGGCTTAGATAATGAATTAATGTCTGGAAAGCCTGTTATAGGTTATATAGGTGCAGATCCAACAGCAGATAGTCTTCATATGGGAAATTTATGTGCCCTTACAATACTCAGATGGTTTCAAAAAACAGGAAATAAGCCAATTGCCCTTATTGGTGGGGCGACAGGTTTAATTGGGGACCCATCAGGAAGGGACAGTGAACGCCCTCTTATGACTGAGGAAATATTTAATAAAAATATGGCCGGTATAAAAAAGTCTATGGAAAAATTTTTTAAATTCGGTGGTGGTGAAACTGATGCAATTATGATTAATAATTATGATTGGTTTAAAGATATTGGCTATATTGAATTTTTAACCAAATATGGTAGACATTTTTCAGTTAATGAAATGATTAAAAGAGATAGTGTGAAACTCCGTTTAGAACGTGAACAATCTTTATCTTTCTTGGAATTTAACTACTCATTATTACAAGCATATGATTTTTTTGAAATACATAAAAGATATGGTGCAATACTTCAATTTGGCGGTGCTGATCAATGGGGGAATATTGTGTCAGGTATTGATTTAGCACGACGTTTAGGTGTGAAATTGTATGGTATTACTAATCCTTTGCTTGTTGATGCAAATGGTGTGAAATTTGGAAAATCAATGGGTAATGCGGTTTGGATAAATGAAGATAAGTTACCTGCTTATGATTATTATCAATTTTTAAGAAATGTTGATGATAGGGATGTTTCAAAACTTCTTAGAATCTTTACTGATCTTCCAATAAGTGAAATTGAAAAATTAGAAAAGCTTCAAGGCGCAGAAATAAATGAAGCAAAGAAAATACTTGCTTTTGAAGCAACAAAAATTTGCCGTGGAGAAATGGAGGCAAAGTCTTCTGAACAAACAGCAAAGGAAACATTTGAAATGGGTGGAATGGGACAAGATTTACCTACATTTAATATGGTTGAAGATATAAATATTATTGATGCCCTTGTACTTACAAATCTTTCAAAATCAAAAAGTGATGCAAGAAGAGCAGTAAGTGCAAATGCAATTTCAGTTATGGATAGTAAAATAACAGATGACAAATTTATAATTGAAAAATCAATTGCAAAAGATGGGAAAATTATGATTGCAAATGGAAAGAAAAACAAAGCAATTCTTAAAGTATAAAAAGAAATTTACCCAATAAAAAAAATCCCCTTTAAAAGGGGATTTAATTTTTTATGCAAAAGTTATTTATTTTTCAAAAACTCTTACTTCATCTGTATCAACAGAATCTGTTTGCATTGTGATTGCAATACGTGATGCAGGAAGCCCCATATCAGTCATTGAGTTCATAACTTTTCTTACATTCTTTTTAACTGATGCAGATGATTTTCCTTGTGCTGAAACACCAGAAATTTCAAATGTTGCAGAAGGATTTCTTTCCAAAGCACGGTTTAGTGATTGGTAAAGAGCTTCTTCAAAATCAATATTTGCTTTATCAAATACAATTACAGTAATTGGTCTTGTTGATGTTGGTTTTGAAACACGAGATACTTCCATAAGAGGTTCTCTTTGAACGTTTCTTGTTTTAAGACCATCAATAACTCTGTTTCCTCTTGAAGCTGGACGAGTTGTTTTTCTTTGTGGCATTACACCATAATCTGCTTCTGATTCTGAAATAAATGCTTCGTATGAATCATCACTTGAAAACATTGAACCACCGTCTGCAAAGAAATCTGTTGAACCTGATGCGCCATAAAGTTTACCATTTTTAATGTTAAGAGCAACATCATTTAAATTGTGTTTTTCTGCATCAACATAAGCTTGTTGTCTTTCTGCTTCACCGTCAAGTTGACGAGCAAAGATTGAAATGTTTGAACCTATTTGTTTTGCTTCTTCTTCTAATGCTCTTAAAGATTTATGATCTTCTTCTGTTGCACCACGAATTTTATATGCAGAATTTATTGAACCAACCATATAATCAACCATAGATAAATCAGATTCAACATCAGCTACAAGTCTTTTTATATCGAAAGCAACATTGTTGATTTTTTCAAGTTTTGCACGAGCTTCTTTCCATTCATCCATAAGTTCTGGGTTTCCAGGAGTTGTTCCAAGTTGTAATTTTGAATTTATTTGTGCAACTGCACTTCTGTAATCAGAAACAGCAGTATTTGTATCATTTCTCATTGTTTGAAGAGTTTCTTTTCTTCCATCAACAAGAGATTTTAATTGAGCTTGTTCTGACTTGAAATTTGCAATTTTATTTTTTACAAAATTTCCATCAAAACTTGCTGATGATGTTTTTGGAGCTTTTGCTTTTCCATCTTCACCAAATAGTGTGTCAGATGTAGAAGAACAAGCACCCAAAACAACAAGTGTTAATAGTGTTAGTAGTTTGTTAAAAGTTCTCATTTGATTTAACCCCTTTATAAGTTATTAAAGTTTATAATACCTGTTTAGTTTACAGATGTATTTATAATAAAACTTTTATTTTGAAAAATCAACTATTTCTTTATATTTTTAAGATGTTTTTTTATATAAGTAACAGCTTCTGTTGGAGTTTTTACAATTTTATAAAAATTTTTGTTTGTTTTTGATATAAAACCTTCTTTAATCATTACATCAACAACCTTTTCAAATGCATTAAAAAAGCCATTTGTGTTTATTAAAACTATTGGTCTTTCTTCTGAAACAAGACTTCCTTTTATAATTTCTTTGTGTCTTTTTTTAACTTCTTTTTCAACTAAGATATCAAATAATTCATCATAAGTTCCAAATCCACCAGGAAGTATTATGAATGCATCTGCATTTTTTATAAGAAGTCTTTTTCTTGTATGAATATCATTTACAATTTTAAATTTTGTTTTTTTAATTGGTTCTTCAAAATCAGCAATTATTTTTGTGCTTATTCCAAAAATCAAACCTTTTAATGATAAAACACCCATTGCAACTTTGCCCATTAAGCCTCTGCCACCTGCCCCGTAAACAAGTTTATAGTTATTTTTTGCAATTAATTTACCTAAATCGCTTGCTGTTTCAGCATAGATTTTTTTATTACCTAAATTTGCGCCACAAAACACACAAATAGATGATTTTGATGATTTTTTAAATAATCCCATTTGGATCTCCTTTATTATTTCCATTAATAGTATCAGAAAATATTATCTTATGCAATAAAATACTTATTGATTTTTTGGAAATACTTGTTTATACTCATACTCAATGGTCGGTTGGCAGAGAGGCTATGCAGAGGACTGCAAATCCTTGGACACTGGTTCAAATCCGGTACCGACCTCCAAATTTAATAAATGTAGGAGTAAATTTTTGGCAGACAAAAATAACAGCTTATCGCTTAATGTAAATGAAAAAATTCGCGCTCGTGAAGTAAGACTTATAGATCAAAATGGTGAAAATGTAGGAGTTGTATCAACGGCTGAGGCTTTGAATATGGCTCGTGAAGCTGGGCTTGATTTGCTTGAAATATCTCCTGGATCAAATCCTCCTGTTTGCAAAATTATGGATTATGGCAGATGGAAATATGAGGAACAAAAAAAACAATCTGAAGCTAGAAAGAATCAAAAAACTATTGAAACAAAAGAGCTTAAAATCAGACCTAATATAGATATACATGATTTCCAAGTTAAGGTTAAAGCTGCGAAAAAATTCATTGCAGAAGGTGATAAGGTTAAATTTACTGTAAGATTTAAAGGTAGAGAAATTACAAATCAAGACGGTGGGCTTTCAATACTTGGCCGTATGAAAGAAGAGCTTGGTGATACAATCAAAGTTGATAAAGAACCATTAATGGAAGGCAGACAAATGATTATGTTTGTTTCGCCAAATAAATAAAACTTTGATATAAAAAAAATTAAACCTCCCGTTTGGGAGGTTATTTCTTATTATAAATCCCCTTGTTCTGTTAAATTTTCTTTTTCTATATCTTCAAATGTTATTTTTAATTTCTTATGAAAAAACCTTGCCAATCGTTGAAGAAATGATATATCAAGTGATATATGTCTTCCAAGTTCAACTTTATTAAGTCTTTCAAGAGGAAGTCCTGTATCATTTGCTAAATCACTTAGGCTTAATTTTTTATCTCGCCTTAAATTAAAAATTTGATTTCCTAAATCTATTTTTGTTTCTACAGAATATTTATGTGCTTCTTTTTTATCCAGCATTTTTTGCTCCTTTCTTTATTGTTAATAAAAAACCATCTTTGATAAAAAGATGGTGGAGCTCAAAAACTGTCTAAACGCAGTCATCCTTATTCGAGCAAAGCCTTATATCGGACACTCCACCTAAATAAATAGTGGATTGTTTAGAATGTGTTTTTGAGACACCACAGACCAATACAGTCTGATAGTGTTATTATACATAAAAATTTCAAAATTGTAAATAAAAAAACCTCCCGTTTGGGAGGTTATTTTTAACCTTTAATTTATAATTAAATTTTATTTACTATCTGCTTCGATTGAATTTATATCAATAAGATTTGCAAATTGGCTGAAGTTTTTATCAAGAACAGCAAACTGCACTTTTATTTTATCTTTTACAGATACAAAGTTTGTCATTTCTTTTTTTGATAAGCTTTTTATTGATGGAAGCTTTACAGTAAATGGATTCACGTGAACACCATCTTTTATTATTTCATAATGAAGGTGCGGACCTGTTGACATACCTGTGTTTCCAACATATCCAATTATTTGACCTTGTTTAACAATGCTTCCAACTTTTACATCTGATTTATATCTACTTAAATGTCCATATGCAGTCGAATAAGTTCCATTATGGCGGATTTTTATATAATGACCGTAACCACCTTTCCATCCTCTGGATACAACCTTGCCGCTTCCACTTGCAGGGATTGGAGTTCCTGTTGGTGCAGCGAAATCAATTCCTTTGTGTGCTTTTGAATAAGCAAGAATTGGGTGTTTTCTCATACCGTATTTTGATGAAACTCTTGCGCCATTAATTGGTGATTTTTTAAGTGTTTTTGATGCACCTTTTCCATTTTCATCATAATATGCAACTGTACCTTTTTCATTTTCATATCTAAACAAAGTGAAATTTTTGCTTCTGGATTGAAGAGAAAGAGAAGCATAGATAACATCGCCTGTTCCTAGATATTCACCTTCTTCAGAATAAAGTTGTTCATACATAATTTCAAATTTATCACCAGGATAAATATCACGTTCAAAGTCAACATCAAAAGAAAATATTTCATAAAATCTATCAACAATATTGTATGGTATATCTTGTTCAATTGCAATTGAACTTAAACTTGAACCTTTAAGAATAATACCTTCACCACGAACAAGTTCTGCTGTTATATCTGATTTTTCTTCAAATGCTTTAAAACCATCATTTGTTTTTTTAGAAATTATTTTGTGAATTGGGCTTTTTTGAATTTTAAGAGAGTAAAGTTCATTTTTTTTATCGCTTCCAGATATAGGGTTTACACGAATTATTAGTTTGTCGTTATTTGGCCTTAGATCAGAAAGATTGAAATATGGTCTTATTGCCTTGCTTACTTCTAAAACTTCTGAATAATCAACATTAATATTTGAAAGAATTGAGGCAAGAGTATCACCATTTTTAACTATAACTTCATATTTTTTTGTATTTGAAAATATATCATTTAAGATTGAATAATCATCTTTTACTGTTTTTACAGATTTATTTTCTGTGTTTTGAATTGATAAAATTGGATCAAAAGCAGCCATAACACGTGGTGGAATGTTACTTCCTGATGTTTTTGATATGACAAAAAAGAACAAAAGGCAAATTGAAAAACTTACCATAAATACCTGAAAATGAGGCTTCGTCATACATTTTTTTATGTGCTTATGTGCTATATATATATGTTTCATACTGTTATTTTACCTTATTATTCTTTAAAAATCAAACATTTAATGATTTTTATTAATTTAAATCTTGCAGTCTTTTTATAACTGATTTAACTCCAACTTGTCTTTGATTTGACAGTAATTGTTTTAAGCCAATTTCTTCAATCAAATTTTCTGCATCAATTGTTTTTATTTCATCTGATGTTTTTCCATTAAATATAACGGAAATTATAAAAAGAAGGCCTTTTACAATTATTGCATCGCTATCAAAAAGAAAATTATATTTATTATCATTTTTAACAATGTCAAACCAAACAGATGCAGAACAGCCCTTTATTGAATGCTCTTCATCTTTTTTTTCAACAGGAAATGAAGGCAAAGTTTTCCCAAGTTCAATTACATAGGAAAGTTTTTCATCTGTATCTTCCAACATTTCAAAATTTTGTTTTAATTCTTCTATTTTCATAATTTTCTTTGCTTTTTTTCTTTGGGTATTATATAATAAGATTTTAGTTTTACAAGGGAAAAAATATGAAAGCTCCGCATTATTTTAAAAGAAAATTTGGTATTGGAATTTTGTTTGTTCCACTTTCTTTTATTTATTCATTTTTAGGTTTTTTAAATAAAATTTTTTCAAAACCATATAAATCAAAAGCAAAAGTTATTTGTATTGGAAATGTAACCCTTGGCGGTGTTGGAAAAACACCTCTTGTTATAAAAATGGCAGAATATTTTTTAAAACAAGGGTTTAAGGTTGGAATTCTTTCCCGTGGCTACAAAGCAAAACTTTCATCTGAAATACCTGTAATTGTTGATATAAAAAAACACACTGCAAAAGATGTTGGGGATGAACCATTTATGATGGCAACAAAGCTTAAAAACACTCCAATTTGTATTTGCAAAAACAGAGGTAGTGGCGCAAAATCCTTAGAAAGTAAAGTTGATGTTATAATTATGGATGATGGG
>CAYJFW010000020.1:5345-7534 GCA_964369895.1 uncultured Bacteroidales bacterium | reverse complement strand
ATTTATTAAATCTTGTTGTGTTTGAGTGTTGTTTATATTTTTTGAAATTGGTTTTATGTCTTTTACAATATCAGCTAGTGTTGGTTTTACATTATCTTCTTTAATTTCAACTTCACGAAGTATTTCAGCATCAGATGTAGGAACCTCAACAATCTCTGGCTCTTCTAATATTATGTTTTCTTCTTTAATTATATTTGTATTTTCAGATGGAATATAAACTGTATTAGAAGAAGCTTCTCTCGTCCTTCTTCTTTTTGAAGGCTGAGCAGAAGCAATAGTATTAAATGTAAAAATAAAAATTAAAAATATACTAAATATTTTTCTCATACATATATTCCTTTCCTTTTTTATTTTACATTATTTTGAGGGTAAAGGCAAATAAAAAACCTCCCAATTGGGAGGTTAAGTTTTAATAATTCAATATTAGAATTGAACTCCATATTTAACACCATATTGGTCTTCATATATAGTTCCTTTATGATCATTATTAAGTTCTGTTTCATAATATACTGACCAAAGACCATTATTTTCATAATTTGCTTGTAATGTTAAAGTTAAGAGGTCATCTTCATAAAGAGTTTCATAAAGATCATCAAGCATTTTATATTCAAGTCCAACTTGTGCTGACCATGCATTATTAAATTCATGAACAACATCTGCACCAATAATTATATTTGAAGCTGTTTCATCAAGAGTTGTTAAATCTTCATATTCGTATCCAACATTTGCAGCCAAAGTCCAATCTTTTTTCATAACACCAAATCTTAAACCTGCTTCGTATGTTGTATGATCATCAAAAATTTTATCATCCATATTTGTTTTCATACCAACATATAAATCAGAAATCATACTGCCTGATGACATTCTATATTCTAAATCTAATTCTAAATTACCAAGACCGTTTTCATCTGTTGAATCTACTGTGTAATAATCAAGACCAATGCTTGCTGCAAAATTATTTGTGAAACCATAACCTACTTTTTCTGAAAGTCTCCAAAATTCATCTGCTGTTGTAAATCCAGTTTTTGAATATCCAACACCTTCTTTTGGCATATAAAGTGGATTTTCAACATTTGCCTTTGCACCAGTTGAAATAGCCATAACAGTTAATAATGATAATAATGATATTTTATTCATAGTATATCTCCTATTTTGTTTTTATTAAATCATACAAGAATTACTTCCCATATAACAAGAATCATACTCCTTTAAAATACCTTTGTAAAGGAATTTTTACCTATGCTTATTGTATTGATTTTACTTGAATATTTATGGGTGATTTTAAAAAATTAAAATGTTTTTTACGCCAAATAAATTTTTCGAAGATTCGTTTATAAAATCTGTTTCATAGATAAGAGAAATTATATTTTTATTATCTGTTATATGATAATTTAATTGATACTTAAATTTCAAACTTTCGTTCATATTATATTTATCATAAGTCATATATTTTAAAAAAGCGAATGTTGAAAAATATTCATTATTTAAATGTATTAATTCTAATTCTGTTGTGTTATTTGATCTTCCATTTGAATTTTTAAAATCAATATATTCATATTTAAAACCAAATGTTAATCCTGAATCTATTCCAAATTTGAAACCAACTTCATAACCGTTATAATCAGGAATTATTTCATCATCAAGATTTGTTGAAAAAGAAGAGGTTACTCCAAAAACAAAATTACTTGTATCTATAATATTTGAATCTAAACTTAACTTAAAATCTTGAAATCCTTTTTCATTACTTTCATATATATCGTAATAATCAAATTTAAAATTTAAAGACGAATTTTCCAAAACAGCAAAAGCAATTTTTTCAGATGCTTTTAAATAATTGCTATTTCCTTTTATTTCTGTGTTTAAATAAAATTCATCACTGTTTGGAATATAAATAGACATTTCAGGCGAAGGGCTATAATGCCCACCAAAAGCTCCTTGTACAAAAGCTTTGGTTTGAAACGGAAATAATAAAAATAAAATTAAAAGTAATATTTTATTCATGTTTATGCAGATTTTTGAACAAATTCTGTTGGCATAAAAGCATTATTATCTAAGTTTTTAATATATTGTTGCAGATTTTTTACTCCTGCTTCAAATTTTTCATCTACTGAAATAATTTTAAAATCTTGATCTTTTGATTTTTCTTGAATTTCTTCTTTTTCTGGCTCAACCATAGGAGTTACAAATTC
>CAYJFW010000020.1:3679-5245 GCA_964369895.1 uncultured Bacteroidales bacterium | reverse complement strand
CTTGAGCTTTAGGAGCCTGTGGCGGGGCAGTAAATTGTGGAGCAGGTGCTACTTGAGGTTGAGGCATTTGTGCTTCTTTAAACTCTGGCGCCACTTGAGCTTTAGGAGGCTGTGGCGGGGCAGTAAACTGTGGGGCAGGTGCTACTTGAGGTTGTGCCATTTGTGGTTGCTCTACTTGTTGAGCTGGCTGAGCCACTTGAGCCTGTCCTGCCTGAGATTGATTCATAAATTGTGCAAACTGAGCCATCATTTGTTCCATAGGAACTCCATTAAAATCTGGCATTTTATCTTGCTTCGTTTCCGTATTAGAAGTATTGCCTCCCCAAGGCCTTTTAACAGCATAACCAAGTATTGCCATCTGTTCATCGCTCATATTTCCAAACTGTTCTTTAAGTCTGTCAAATTCTTGTTGTGATACTTCCTGCATGATACATTCTCCTATTTAAGGATATTATATCACAAAAATAATTACATTTCAAATTATTTTCCAAGCTTGGATTTAACCTTGTCCATATCATAAATATCATCAACATTTCCAAGGGCTGTAAATGTAAGTTTTGATGAAAAAATTCTGTTTGCAGTCTTGTTTATATCATCAAGAGTTAATGAATTTATCATTTCGATTGATTGGTCAAAAGGAATATGTTTTTCAAAATGTTGCATTTGGCGAGCCAAGACTCTGGCTCTTGAATTTGAATTTTCCAAACTCATCAAAACACTTGCTTTATAATTAATTTTTGCACGGTCTAATTCTTTTTGACTTATCCCTTCATTACAGATTCTATTTATTTCAGTTAATGTTGCATCAATAACTTTATTTATTTTTTCTGGTTCAGTTGATGTATAAACATACATATTACCTGTGTCTGAATAATTTGTAATACTTGAATAAATTGAATAAACAAGATTCTGTTTTTCACGCACTTCTTGAAAAAGTCGTGATGACATACCACCACCCAAAGTGTTGTTTAAAATATTTTCAGAAAAAACTTCACGTCTATCAAAAAGATTTGTTGCTTCCCATCCCATCATTAAATGAATTTGTTCTAATTTTTTATTCTTTACAAAATATCCACCTTCATACTTTGCTTTTTCTATATTTTTACATGTTCCTGAATGTTTTAAATTATTAAAATATTTTTCTGCAAGTTTAATAACATTATCATATTCAAAATTTCCAGAAACAACCAAAAAGAGTCTATCTGAACAATAATTATCACTTACATATTTTTTAAGAGATTGAGGATTAACCGAAGATATGGTTTTGCTTGTTCCTAAAATATTTCTTCCAATTGGTTGGTTTGGATATGCTGTTTCACTGTAATAATCATAAATAATATCATCAGGAGTATCAAGAGAGCTATAAAGTTCTTGAAGAATAACATTTTTTTCTTTTGATGTTTCAACGTCATCAAAAACAGAATTTTGAATTATATCAGATAATATATCAATGCTTGTTTCCAAATATTCTTTTAATGTTTTTGTAAAATAAAAAGTATGATCTTTTGATGTATATGCATTTATATCGCCACCAATATCTTCAATTATTTCAGCAATATCTTGATA
>CAYJFW010000020.1:937-3669 GCA_964369895.1 uncultured Bacteroidales bacterium | reverse complement strand
TGTTGTTGTTCCTTTAAAAGCCATATGTTCCAAAAAATGAGAAATTCCATTTATATCTTCTGTTTCATTTCTTGAACCAACACATGAAACCACACCTGTAAAAACTGATTGAATGCTTGGGTTATAATCTGTTACAACTCTAAGTCCATTTTTAAGTGTAGTTATTTTAATATCTTTCATAATATTTTCCTAAGGTAATTTTAAATAATGTGATGATATATAAAAACAGCATTAAAATCAATATAAAAAAAGCAGAAGTTTTCATTCTTCTGCTTTAATTTATTTGTAAATTGTTTATTTCCAACAATCACGTTTTCTTGCAAAATATGCTTGCGGATGATTACATGCAGCACATTTTTCAGGAGCATCAGTTCCAATATGTGTATAACCACAATTTAGACATTCCCAAACAATTTTTTCATCTTTTTTGAAAACTTTACCATTTTCAACATTTTCAAGAAGAGTTAAAAATCTTTCTTCGTGATGTCTTTCGGCAAGAGCAATTGCTCCCATAGTTTTTGCAACTTCTTCAAAACCTTCTTCGCGTGCAATTTTTGCAAAAGTTGGATACATATCTGAATATTCTTCATTTTCACCTTCTGCAGATGCTTTTAAATTTTCAGCAGTTGTTCCAATAACGCCTGCTGGAAAACTTGCAGTAACTTCAGCCATTCCACCTTCTAAAAATTTGAAAAGTCTTTCAGCATGTTCTTTTTCTTGTGCTGCTGTTTCTTCAAAAACTTTTGAAATTTGAACATAGCCTTCTTTTTTTGCTTGTGAAGCAAAGAAAGTATATCTATTTCTTGCTTGTGATTCGCCAGCAAAAGCAGTTAATATATTTTTTTCTGTTTGAGTACCTTTTAAATTAGCCATTTATTTATCACCTTTCTTACTTAATTATGATTATGAGATTTTGTTTTTTCCAAAGTTTTTGTAAGTTGAGTTTCAATATCTTCCATTGCATGATTAAAAACAGAATATGCATCAATCCCTTCAGATTTTGCCATAAATTCTTTAATTTTTAAATGAATATGAACGGAAACAGAAACTTTTTTATGAGGAGCCTCTGAAAACACAACATTTGCACTTATTAGCTCTTGATTGTATTTACCAGTTTTCCTATCAAGTAAATCTTTTACATGATCTGTAAGAGATTCTCCAACATCAAAACTTTGTCCTATAACTTGTATTGTCATTTAAACCTCCATTTTTTGTTGTCCACTATTTCTATATATTACTTTTTTTATTCAATTTCAATATAAATATTTTTGATTTTTAAAAAATTTTGTGTTATAATCAAAAAATATATCAAGGAGGAGATATGAAAAAGTTTTATTTAATGTTAAGCATTCTTTCATTATTTATATTTATAGAAGAAGTTATAGCTCAAAGATCAACAAACAGAAGTTCTACTGCAGGAAGGGCCGCTGTTCGATCTGCAACAACTGCTAAGGCTGTTGTTTCTACAGTTGAAGTTCTTGAGGAGAGCGCATTAGCTCCTCTTGAAAAATTTAATGAATGTATGGATGATATTTGTATTTCAGACGATTATTATGAAAAAGGTCGTTGCCGTTGTTCTCAACAACTTCCAAGAATTGAAAAAATTTTAAGAGACATAGAAGACGTTCAAAACGAAGCTGATAAAATGACAAAGGAATTAGAAGCTTTAATGAATGTAACAAATAATTCTGTTATAAATAATTCCATAGATAATGTTTATGAAAATATAAACAGCCTTGAAAAAAATGCAAAAAATCTTGCTGGAAACAAACTTGATGAAAAAACTCTTGTTATGGAAGGTTTTCCTTTGTATGAAGAAGCAATAAATCAATGTGTATCAGATCTTTCAGATGTTTCAGAAGAAGATATTGAAAAAATAAAGGATGAATATAATGCTTCAATAGAAGGAGATTGTGGTGCATATACAACTATCTTAAAAGAAAAAGCAGATGACGCATCAAATCTTTTAATTCAAGCACAGAAAAATCGTGAAATGTTTGATGAACAAGATTATACAAGCAGAAATCAACTTGATACAAAAGCTTGTTATGCTGAATATGAAGCATGTATGAAAACAGAATGTGGTGATAATTTTGCTTCATGTAGAGAAGATGCAAAATTTGAAGCATCCATTAAAAAATGTGAGGCTGTTAATTATGGAAAATGTGAAGACAACAAAGCAACAGTTCTTGTTGATATAAGAAAACTTAAAGTTTCAGAAGTAAAAAAAGATGATACAGCTCTAAGTTGTACTGCAGCAATGGGACATATAAATGAGAGTGGAAAGTGTGTTTTCAAAGTTAGATATATTGCTGAGCGTTGCACATCAAGTAAAAAATGTGGAAACTCTCAAGAAAAGACTTTTTTACCAGGGGAAAGTTTTTATTGTGATGATAGTAAAGGTCCTTTTAAAGAATTAATATTAGGATGTAAAGAATCTTGTTATCTTATAGGGGCAAGTGGAGAGGAAAAATATCTTGGTAAAAATGGAAGTTTTTTCTGTGCTAGCCCTGATAAGGTAAGTTTACCTGTACCAAGCGGTTGGGGGCGTGATGGTTTTCCAATAAATAAAGATTTGAAAAGGGCATTTTAAATGAAAAAATTTTTAAATATATTATTTATATGTTTTTCTATTTCAATATTATTTGCTGATGATGTTTTATCACAAAAAAGAAGTAGGGCAAGATCCGCCGCATCGTCAAGTGGTGCTAAATCAAGCTCATCAAAATCAT
>CAYJFW010000020.1:0-927 GCA_964369895.1 uncultured Bacteroidales bacterium | reverse complement strand
ATTTGATAAGGGCGTTTTAAATGAAAAAATTTTTTAATTTATTATTTATTTTAATTTTTGTTTCTATTTTCTTTATAGATGATGTTTCTTCACAACGAAGCAGGGCAAGATCTTCTTCTTCTAGCAGGAGTAGCGCTAGAAGCGCATCATCATCATCTTCTTCAAGAGGAAGCACTAGCTCAAGAAATACTTCAAGAAGCAGCTCTAGAAACTCTTCAAGTAAAAATACTAGTAGCAATAAAAGCTCATCAGAATCATCTTCAGAAGAAGCTTGTTTAACAGAAGGTATAACAACACTTCTTGATGGAAATTGTAAATTTTTAAAATACGAAGATGTTTTATCTAAATTATCAACACCTCTTTTTTGCATATATAGATATAAAAAGAAAGGTAGAGATTTAGGTGTTTTTGATTTGTATCTTTCACAAACTTATGGCGCAGGTGAAGATGATATAAAATCAGATACAGCGCTTATAAAAATAAAATCAAATTTAAAAGGTGCTGGAAAATATTATGATTATTTAATAGAAGGATTGGCTAATAGCTCTCTTGATAATTCAAAAATTTCAGATAAAATAACAGAAGAAATTTTAGATAATAATTACACTTTAGACCCAGATATTGCAAATGCAATTTATTCAGTAGAAGTTGGTTCTATTGAAATTCCAGCAAATCTTGTTAAATCAGATTTAAAAGCATGTACAGAAGATATTAAGGATAAAATGGATGAATGTAAATATTCAGGAAAAGAAGAAATAACAGATTTGTTAGATAATAGCTGTCAAGAGTTTGAAAGTATGCTTGTTCAAAATGTTTCAGAAAAAAGTTCAAAAATTATGGAAATGGAAACAGAACTTTTAAATGTTTTAATGCAAAGAACACAAGAAAATCTTGATACACCTGAAGTTTCTGAATGTTTTGGAAAAA
>CAYJFW010000019.1:0-8428 GCA_964369895.1 uncultured Bacteroidales bacterium | reverse complement strand
AACTGCCCTGTTAATAGGTGCCTCACCACACACGGCAAAATCCAGCGTCACACTTAATCAAATCAAAGAGTATATGAGCGATTTTTGCATACCGCAAGAAAATACAACCTGTAATCCAAAAACAGAAGCAACCTATAATGGTGGAAAATGCATCTGTAATACCTCAGGTTATTTGTGGTACGGCACCTACAGATTCTGTGGACCAACTTGCCCAAAAGGATCAGCAGTAAACAATAACCCAGACACAGAAGACTGCCCAAAGGGTTACATAAGAATAAACGTATAAAGAGGAGAAATAAAAATGAAGATAAATAAAAAATTTTTAATAATGTCGTTTGCATTATTTGGGATGTTATATAATGCCCCGTCAAACGCACAATTTTTCTGCCAAGCCTGTGAACCAGGAACCTTCGCAGATGAAATAGGAGCAGAAAGTTGTGAGAAATGTGAAGTAGGAACATTTGCAGTTGGTGCGGGTAATTTTGAATGTACTGATTGCCCAGCAGGAAGCTTTGCAGGAACAGAAGGTCTTCCAAACTGCACCCCTTGTTTCGCAGGAACAGCAACAGATAAAGAAGGTCAAGCAGCTTGTAATCAATGTTCATCAGGAACCTATGCACCTACAGAAGGTTTAACAGAATGTAAAACATGTGATGCAGGTTATGAATGTCCAAGTTCAGGAATGTCAACAAAAACAAAATGTACAGCTGGAAAATATTCACCTGGCGGTTGGTCAAATTGTGGAAGCTGTAAAACAGATTTCGGAGCAGGTTATTATTCATATGCAGGAGCAAATACTTGTTTACAATGTGATGCAGGAAAAGCAGTAAATTCAACAAATAGTGGATGTATTAATTGTGGTCCAGGAAAGTACTCAGCTGCCAAAGGAGCAGCATCATGTTCAAACTGCTCAAGCGTAGGTAGAGGAAGATATTCAGGCGGTACAACAAATACAAGTTGTGCTTCGTGCCCAGCAGGTAAACAAGCAAATGCAGCATATAATGATTGTGATTGGTGTACAACAGGTTGGTCAAAATCAGGTAGTGGTTGTACAACAACTGGAACTTGGAAAACAACAGATGCAAATGGAACAAATTATAAAGATATGAAAATTTTACCTATTGGATATTATGAAGTTACCGTAAATGGTGCTGGCGGCGGCGGCGGCGGCGGTGAAAGTGGTGCTGGTTGGAATAGAAATGGATCTAAAGGAGGTGATGGAGGAAAAACTGTAGCTAGATTTATTATAACTTCGCCAAAAAGTGTTGCTATAAATGTTCCTGGTACTGGTGGTACTGGTGGTGAAAATAAAGGAGGTGAATGGGGACAAGGAGAAAATGGAAGTCCAGGTGGAGATTCTCATTACCATATAAAAGACGTAGTTAATGCTTGGGCTGGTGGCGGTGGCGGTGGAATTGGAATAACAGGAAAAGATCATAAACCAGGTCAAGGAACTCACGGTAAAGGAACTCCTGATGGAGATGGAGATGGTGCTGATGGTGGTAGTGGTGGTTCAGGCAAGCCACTTGCAGGTGGTAGAGGTGGTACTGGTGGTGCTGGAAGTATTATTCTAAAAAGACTTAGTCCATAAAAAATTCCCCTCATCTGAGGGGTTTTTTATTATCCATTTAAGTTGATTACTTTAAAAAAAAATCCCCCAATTGGGGGATTTAAATTTATAAAAGTTTTTATAATTAAACTCTTAACATTCCACCATTTACATGTATTGTTTGTCCTGTGATGTATGCTGCTTCATCACTTGCTAAAAATAATACTGATGATGCGATATCTTCAACACTTCCAAATCTTTTTACTGGGATTTGATCCATCATTTTATTTTTAATATCATCTGATAAAACATCTGTCATCGCAGTTGAAATAAATCCAGGTGCAACACAATTAACTGTAATGCCTCTGCTTGCTACTTCTGCTGCTAAAACTTTGCTCATACCTGTAAGACCTGCTTTTGAAGCAACATAATTTGCTTGTCCTGCATTTCCCATCCAACCAACAATTGATGTAATATTAATAATTCTTCCGAATTTATTTTTCATCATTGGTGATATTACATCTCTTGCAAGTTTAAATGATGCAGTCAAATTAACATCAATTACTGCTTGCCAATCTTCGTCTTTCATTCTCATCATCAAAGTATCACGAGTAAGTCCAGCATTATTAATAAGCACATCAATTTTTCCTGTGAATTTTAATGCTTCTTCAACAAGTTCTTTTGTTGCATTTTGTTCTGATAAATCTTTTGCAATAACAAATGCTCTTTCACCTAATTCATTTTTTAATTTTTCAAGCGCATCCATTTTTCTTCCTGTAAGAATTACACTTGCACCTTGTGAATATAATGTTTTGGCAATTGCTTCACCAATACCACCTGTTGCACCTGTTACAAGTGCGGTTTTTCCATTTAAATCAAACATATTATTACTCCCTTTTATTTATTATAATGTTTTAACAAATTCTTCAATTGATTCTATTGTTCCAACAGAAACAGATGTTGCTTTATCAGTTGTTCTTTTAACAAGACCTGAAAGAACATTACCACTTCCAATTTCAACAAATTCATTAACACCTTTTGATACCATAAAGTCAACAGACTCTCTGAATCTTACGCCATTTATCATTTGAAGAACAAGATGTTCTTTTATTTTGCTTGTATCTGTTTCAATTTCAGCAGTTCTATTTGAAACAAAAGGAATTATAGGATCATTGAAATCAACATCTGTAAGTGCACCTTCAACTGTTATTTTTGCACTTTCCATAAGTGGTGAATGTGCAGGTATTGACACAGGAAGTATCACGCATTTTTTTGCACCCATTTCTTTTGCAACTGTTTCTGCTTTTAAAATTGCTTCTTTATGTCCGCTTATAACAATTTGGCCTGGGCAATTATCATTTGCAACAGAACATTTATTTTTATCATCAGAAGATTTTTCACAAACAGATTTAACAGCGTCAATATCAAGACCTATTATAGCCATCATCGCGCCCATTCCGTCTTGAACTGCTGATGCCATTGCTTTTGCACGTACTTGAAGAAGTCTTGCACCAACACTAAGAGGCATAGCACCAACTGCAACAAGAGCAGAATATTCACCCAAAGAATGACCTGCAACAAGAGATGCAATTTCATTTATTTTCTTTCCGCTTTGTTTTTCAATAACTCTTAACGCAGCAATACTTGTAGCAAGCAGAGCAGGTTGAGTGTTTTCAGTTTTATTAAGTAGTTCAGAATCATCGCCAAAAATTATACCTGATAATTTTTCATCCAAAGCATTATCAACTTCTTCAAAAACTTCTTTTGCAACTGAGAAGTTTTCATATAAATCTAAACCCATTTTTAATTTTTGTGATCCCTGTCCTGGGAATAAAAAAGCGCGCATATTTTTTTCCTTTCTTTGCTTTATTATAAAAATTCTTTACCATTCATATAAGGACGAAGTTTTTCTGGTATTCTAACTTTTCCATCCTTTGTTTGGTGGTTTTCAATAAACGGAGCCAAAATTCTTGGTGTTGCAATACCTGTATTATTTAAGGTATAACAATATTTAACTTTGTTAGTTCCGTTTTCTCTGTATCTTAAATCTGTTCGTCTTGCTTGCCAATCAGTTAAATTTGAACAGCTGTGTGTTTCACGATATTTATTTTGTGAAGGTGTCCATGCTTCTAAATCATACATTTTATATTTACCTGCACCCATATCACCAGTACAACAGCTAAGCACTTGATAAGGAAGTTCTAAATCTTTTAAAACTTCTTCTGCAGTTGCAAGTAAAGTTTCAAACCATTTATTACTTTCAACAATATCTGCTTTACAAAGAACATATTGTTCAACTTTCATAAATTGATGCACACGGATAAGACCACGAACATCTTTTCCGGCAGATCCTGCTTCGCTTCTGAAGCAAGGTGAATAACCAGCATAACATATTGGAAGTTGGCTTTCTTCTAAAATTTCACCTGCATGAAGAGAGTTTAAAACAATTTCTGCAGTTCCAGAAAGATACATATTTTCCTTAGGTAAATAGTAAACATCTTCTCTTCCTGTTGGGAAATGTCCTGTTCCATATAACGCTTCTTCTTTTACCAAAGAAGGAACAGTAATCATTGTAAAACCTTTTTCGCTTAATTTATCCATCATAAACATATGAAGAGCAATTTCAAGTCTTGAAGCTGCACCTTTTAAAGTATAAGAACGTGAACCACATACTTTTGGAATACGTTTAAAATCAGCCCAATCATTTGCCTCTAAAATATCATAATGATCTTTTGCTTCAAAATCAAATTCAGGAATTTCACCATTTTTTCTTAAAACAACATTGTCGCTATCATCTTTTCCAACTATTACATCATCAGCTATAACATTTGGAACCAACCACATCATATTATCAAAATCAGGTTTTGATGAATTAAGTTCCATTTCATACATGTTTATTTTATCACCAATTTCGCGTGATTTTTCAATAGCGCTAGTTTTTTCGTCACCATTAAGAGACGGTATAGTAGATGTAATCGCATTTTTTTCTTCTCTTAAATCTTGAAGTTTTTGGTTAAGTTTAAAAATATCGCCATCAAGCTTAAGCATATAATCAAGGTCTAAATTAATATTTTTTTGTTCAATTATCTTTTTAACAAGATCTTGATTTTCTCTTATAAATTTAATATCCAACATAATCTTTGTCCTTTTTTTCTTGGAAAACTTGACTTATTATATAAAAAGGAATGAAAATAATCAAGTTTGAAAATAAAAAACATTAACTTATATATTATATATATAAAAATTATGACTTGACTTTTTATAAAAAAATAAGGTTTTATATATAAGGAAAATTAAAAAGTAAGGATTATAAATGAACTGCAAGTCCATTTTTTCAAATTAAATAGGAAAAGGTTTAAAAATGAAACTTTTAATAGTAGAGTCTCCTGCAAAATCAAAAACAATTACCAAATATCTTGGGCCAGACTTTGTTGTTGTGCCATCTGTTGGTCATGTTCGTGACCTTGATCCACATGACGGAGCTGTTGATACAGAAAACGGTTTCAAAATGAAATGGGCCGTTATGAAGGACAAAGAAAAACAAATAAAGGAAATTGAAAAATACCTTAAAAAAGCAGATGAAATATACCTTGCAACCGATCCTGATAGAGAAGGAGAGGCAATATCATGGCATATTGTTGATATATTAAAAGAAAGAGGTGAACTTAAACTTCCTGTTCATCGTGTGGCATTTCACGAAATCACAAAAACAGCAGTTAATAAAGCAATCAAAGAACCCCGTGAAATTGATGATAAACTTGTAAATGCTTATCTTGCAAGACGTGCTTTGGATTTCTTGGTTGGTTTTAAATTGTCTCCTGTTTTATGGAGAAAACTTCCAGGTTCAAAATCTGCTGGTCGTGTACAATCTGTGGCACTTAGGTTAATTAGCGAACGAGAAGGTGAAATTGAAACATTTATAAAACGTGAATACTGGTCTATTGAAGGAACTTTTAAAACTCCAGAAGGTAAAAATTTTGCTGCAAAATTATTTAATTATGATGGTTCAAAACTTGATAAATTTGACATCCCAAATGGGGAAGAAGCAAATAAAATCCTATCAAGTCTTGAAAATCAAAATTATTCTGTTTCAAATATAGAAAGAAAAAAACAAGCAAGAAAACCAGCACCTCCATTTACAACATCAACACTTCAACAAGAAGCATCAAGAAAGCTTGGTTTTTCTGCAAAACAAACTATGCAAATTGCACAAAAATTATATGAAGGTATTGATCTTGGTGGTGAAACAGTTGGGTTAATCACATACATGAGAACTGATTCTGTTAATCTTTCAAAAGAAGCAACAGACAGCATTCGTGAAATGATTAAATCTGATTTTGGTGATAATTACCTTCCAAAATCAGCAGTAAATTATGACAGCAAAAGTAAAAATGCACAAGAAGCTCACGAAGCAATCAGACCAACCTATGCAATTAAAACCCCACAATCTATAAAAGGGTATTTAGATGCAAATCAATTTAAACTTTATGAACTTATCTGGAAACGTGCTGTATCATCACAAATGACACCAGCAGAACTTAATCTTGTTGCAGCAGATATTTCAACAACAGATGGAAAATCAACATTTCGTGCCAATGGATCAATGCTTGCATTTGATGGTTTTATGAAACTTTACAAAGAAGACGTTGATGATAATTCAGACAGTGATGATGACAACAAAATGCTCCCAACTATGGTTGAAGGTGATAATATATCATCAGAAGAAATTAAACCAGAACAACATTTTACACAACCTCCACCAAGATATTCAGAAGCGTCACTTGTAAAAAAAATGGAAGAACTTGGTATTGGAAGACCATCAACTTATGCTGCAATTTTATCTGTGATACAAGAAAGAAATTATGTAAGACTTGAAAAGAAAAAATTTATCCCAGAAGACAGAGGAAGAATTGTTTCAACTTTCCTTGAAAAATATTTTTCAAAATATGTTGAATATGATTTCACTGCATATATGGAAAATGAATTGGATGAAATATCAAATGGTAAAAAAGATTATAAAAAAGTTTTAGAAGAATTTTGGAATGGTTTTAAAGATGCAATTGGGGGTTCCGACAGCCTTACAATGACAGAAATTATTGATGCAATTGATGCAGAACTTGGGCCACATTTCTTCCCAGTAAAAGAAGATGGTGTTGATCCAAGAAAATGCCCTGATTGTGAAAACGGAAGATTAGGGATAAGACTTGGAAAATTTGGTGGATTTATTGGTTGTTCAAATTATCCAACTTGCAAATACACAAAACCACTTATCTTAAATGATGATAGTGAAGGTGGTGAAAATTCATCCCCAAGACCTGCTGAAGGACAAATTTTAGGTCAAGGTGAAAACGGTGAAAACATATATCTTAAAAAAGGTCCATACGGTGATTATCTTCAACTTGGCGATCCAGTTCCAGGTGATGTTCGTGGACCACAAAGGACATCAATACCAAAAAATATTTTAATTGATGATATTACACTTGAAAAAGCAAAATTCCTTCTCTCTCTTCCAAAATCAATTGGTTTTGATGGTGAAGAAGAAGTTTTTGTTGCAACTGGAAGATTCGGACCATACGTTAAAAAAGGTGATGTATTTAAAAACATACCTGCATCCACATCAATTTTTGATGTTGATATAAAAATGGCACATGATCTTCTTCTTGGTGCAAAAGCAAAAGAAAAAGGCAAAGATTTAGGAAAACATCCAAATGACAATAAACCAGTTGTTTATTTTAAAACAGGAAGATATGGACCATACGTTCAACACAATCGTGTTTTTGCATCAATTCCAGAATCTCTTGCAACAGAAGATACAATAACACTTGAATTGGCAATTGAAAAATTGGCTCCAAAAGAACCAAAAACAACAAAAAAAACAAAAAAATAAGAGGTTAAAATGGCAGGACATTCAAAATGGGCAAATATACAACACAGAAAAGGTGCACAAGATAAAAAACGTGGAAATCTTTTTACAAAACTTGCAAAAGAAATAACAGTTGCAGCAAAACTTGGTGATGCAAATCCTGATATGAATCCAAGATTAAGAATGGCAGTACTTGCAGCAAGAAAAGAATCAATGCCAAATGATAATATTAAACGTGCAATAGCAAAAGCTCTTCCAGGCAGTGGTGAGGGTGATTATAGTGAAATGAGATATGAAGGTTATGCACCAAATGGAGTTTCAGTTATTGTTGAAAGTTTAACAGATAATAAAAACAGAACTGCTGCTGAAATACGTTCAATATTTTCAAAAAACGGTGGTAATCTTGGTGAAACAGGATCTGTTTCATTTAACTTTGATCATATTGGTTTATTCATATATAAAAAAGAAGTTGCTGATTTTGATACTGTTTTTGAAAACGCTCTTGAGGGTGGAGCAATGGACGTAGAAGAAGACGATGACAATTATATGATTACATGCGAACTTGAAAATTTTTCAAACCTTTCAAAAGCACTTGAAAAATTTGGCGAACCAGAAAAAGCAGAAATAATCTGGCAACCAAAATTATCAGTTGAAATTACAGGCGATGCAGTTGCAAAACTTGATAAATTTATTGATGCATTGGAAGATAATGATGATGTTCAAAAGGTTTACACAAACGCAGACTACGAATAAATTTACCGCTGGTATAAAATTTAAAGAGGGTAGCTTTTAAAAAATTTTAAAGAAGCTATCCTCTTTTTTAATATCCAAATCAATATCAATAACTTGTATATATTTTTTATATTTTGATGGGATTTTTACATAATCTTTCATTGTTGTTAAAATTGGCAAACCATTTGCTTCAACTATTATTTTTTCAAAATCTGCTGATTTGTAATCATAATGATCAGGATATGAAAATGTTTTTTTTAAGCAGATATTATGATGTCTTAATC
>CAYJFW010000018.1:0-8567 GCA_964369895.1 uncultured Bacteroidales bacterium | reverse complement strand
CAAGATACATGTTTGATTGTTTCAAATAATGATATTAATGATATTTTTGGACCAGGACAACTTGCAAGAACAGTTAAAAAAGCAAGAAAAACTTGTGTATGTAACAACAAAGAAAACTTAAGAAAAAATATAAATAATTTCTATAAAATATATAACAAAGATCCTGAATTTTATAAGGAAACTTTGGTATATAAATACAAAGATAAACAAGGAAGAATAATTGAGCATGATATAAATGAAACAGTTTTAAATATTGCCGTTACTCTTGAAAATTGCCCATAATTAAGGAGATTTTATGAACAGCTTTTATGAAACTTTATCATCAATTACTCTTGGTGAAATTGCAAATATAACAAACTCAAAAATTGATGAAAAAGACAGTGATATTATAATAACAAATCTTGCATCTCTTGAAACATCAAATAATGAAAGCATTATATATTTTGATGCAACAAATTCAGTATCAAAAGCATTGGATAAATCTTTTGAATACAAAGAAAAAATGAAATCAGTAAAAGCAAAGGCTTGTTTTATAAAAGAAGCAGGTATTGATTTTTTAAATGAAAATATAATTCCTGTTATTGTTGATGATCCAAAACTTGCTTTTATAAAATTAACAAACTTTTTTTATAAAGACAAAGCTCTTGTAAAAAAATCTATTTCCAAACTTTCTTCAATTGCAAACAATGTAAATTTTAAAGAAAAATTATCAGTTCATATTGGTGATTTTGTTGTAATAGAAGATGATGTTTCAATTGGTTTAAATTGTTATATTGGAAGTGGCGTTAAAATAAAATCGGGTGTATCAATTGGTGATAATTGCATAATAAAAGAAAATACAGTGATAAGCCATTCTGTTATTGGAAACAATGTTAATATTGGCGAAAATTCGACAATAGGAGGAAATGGTTTTGGATGGCATGTATCACGTGAAGGTTTAGTTTGGGTTCCACAACTTGGCCGTGTTATATTAGAAGACGGTGTTGATATTGGTATAAACACATGTATCGACAGAGGAGTTATGGATGACACAATAATAGGTGCAGGAACAAAAATTGATAATATTGTTCAAATAGGGCATAATGTAAAAACAGGAAAAAATTGTATTTTTGCAGGAATGAGTGGTGTTGCAGGTTCAACAGATATTGGAAATGGCGTTCTTGTTGGTGCCCAAGCAGGTATTTCAGGTCATTTAAAAATTGCAGATGGTACACAAGTTGGAGCCGGAGCTGGTGTTATACAAAGCATTGAAAAAGCAGATAAAGTAAGTGGATATCCTGCTGTTTCTGTTTCTGATTTTTTAAAACAAACAGCATTGCTTAGAAGAATGACAAAAAAAACGCCTAAAAAATAGGATTTTTAAAGAAGAAAATTATCCTATAAAAAAATACTTGCGTTTTATTCTATACGGGATTAAATTATAAAAACTAATAATAAGAAAGGTTATTTTATGACTGATAATATTTTATACATAGATGAAATAAAAAAAATTTTACCACACCGTTATCCATTTTTAATGGTAGACAGAGTAATTGACATAGTTCCAGGAAAATCAGGTACAGGTGTAAAAAATGTAACTTCAAATGAAGAGTTTTTTAATGGGCATTTTCCAACTACACCAACAATGCCAGGTGTTTTAATGTTAGAAGCTATGGCTCAAACAGCAGTTCTTGTTGGTTCAACAGCAGAGAGTGATGATTTAAAAGGACAAATAGTTCTTCTTACAGGCATTGATAATGCAAAATTTAAAAACAGAGTAATTCCAGGCGACAGACTTCTTATAAAAGTAGTAAAGGTTTCAGAAAAAGGCCCATTTGAAAAATGGAAAGCAGAAGGTTGGGTTGATGATAAGCTTTGTGTTTCTGCAACTCTAAGCGCAATGAAATCAGGAAAAGCAAAAATTTAAATAACGCTTTAAAATTTAAAATAAAAACCTTGGTTTTCCCAAGGTTTTTATTTTAACTACTTTATATTATTTAAAACATTCTTCTTGTAATTTTTCAATATCAGCAGAATATTTTGCAGATCCAGCTGTTATACATTCTTGTTCTTTTTCTGTAAATTTTCCTATAAGATCTGAGTTTTTTATAATATTATATCTAGCTTTTTCGCCTGTTATTTTGCAATCAGCATATGTTTTTTTTACAAAAGTTACCAAACCTTTATCCATACAATCTTGTTGTGCTTGTGTTGGCTCTTGTGCAAAAACAGCAGTTGATATTATTGAAAAGCTAAGCATTAAAATTATTTTTTTCATATTATTTCTCCTTTTTTAATTATTAAAACAAAACCAAACATATTATATGTTAATATTTAATAATAGTCAAACAAAAGAATTACATAAGTTTTATAAGATATACAGCCAAAAACAGAAGTATAAATGCAAGTATAGCAATAGTTTCCAAATGTTTTTCAATAAATTTGTTTGCTCTTTCTCCATATTTATTTAAAAGATAAGCTATAAAATAATATCTTAAAGCGCGAGATACAAAAGATGCAATTGTAAATATTATAATATTCATTTCTACTACACCACTTGCTATACATATTACTTTATAAGGAAAAGGTGTAAGCCCTCCCGCAAAAACAATCCAATAACCCCATTTTGTGTAAAGATCTGCAAATTGTGTAAACATATCTTTGTACCCCAAAGCGTTTATAATAGGAGTACCAGCACTTTCAAAAAGACCAATTCCAACATAATAAGCAGCCAAGCCACCAACAACACTTGAAATAAGAGCAACAGATGAAATTATAAAAGCCTTAGAAGGTCTTGCAAGTATCATAGGTATCATAATTATTTCAGTCGGAAATGGAAAAAAAATACTTCCAAAAAATGAAACAAAAATAAGGGTTGCCATTGCATATTTTGTTTGACTTAGCTTTAAAATATATTCATAAGATTTTCTTAAAATTTTCATTTGTTTTTCCTTTTATTAATTTATAAAAGTGTATTTGAAAAAAAAATTAAGTCAATTTAAAAAACTCTTGCATAAAAATAAGCAATCTTGTATTCTTTTAAGTATAAGAAAAAAGGAGAAAAATATGAGAAAATTTTTAGCTTTATTATTATTTATTGCAGTTTCAGGTTGTGGGGGGACATTATATGAACCAGATCCAGTTGGTGTTGGCTATGATGTAAATGAATTGAAAATGTCACCTTGTGCTTGTTTAGAAATTGAAACAAAGCCGGGGCTTCCAGAATGGTTCATACAGACAACAATTTAAAAAACAAATCAGAAAAAAAAGATATTTCAAGAAAAGATTTACCAGTATATCCATTTACTGTTGATATAAATTCTTTTCCAGAAAGAAAATATTTAATTGGCATATATAAAATTGCAAAATTTTCTTATATATCTTTGTTTATATCAATAATACTTTGCCTGGCCATAATAATAAGATCTTATTCTATTGATGTTTCCCCTAACTTTATTTATTTTAATGATATTCAAAATAAATTTTTAGTAAGTAAAACATCAAAAACACCAAATGGAAATAATGAATATATGACTTATTTATTATATTTAAATGAATATTTTGTAAGAACATATATCAAAAAACGTTTTGAAATTTCAAATGTTTATGCAAACAACTATAAAAACTGGTGCGAATGTTCAAATTCTTCATCATCTGTATCAAAAATGGGAATTTTTAATAATGATGAAAATTGTTATTTATGTAGGTTTTCATCATCAGATGTTTACAGGGTATTTCTAGACAATGAAAAAACAGGTTTTGAAAAATTAGCAAATAGTAATATAACAAAAAATGTTGAAATCTTAGATATAAATTTCATGTATTCACCATTAGAAGATAGTAATGAACAATCAACAATTGATAAACTTTTGGGAAACACAAAAACAATAAACATAAAAAATGGATATAAAGTTGATTTTATAGTTGAAACAATATCCAAAGGCAAAACAATAGAAACAGACGTTTTAATAGCATACATTGAAATAGCAGGGCCTAAACTATCACCTGAAAAAAGAGGTGTTATATCAGCTGCTTATATGTTCAACCCGAATTATGAAATTGTAATCAAAGATTATTTAAAAAACAAAGAGGCACAAAATGGTATCAAACAATAAATCATTTGGTTTTCCCATTCTTTGGATAATTGTTGTAATATCAGCAATAAGTTTAATGATAAGCCTTTTTTCATCAGTTGTTTTTTTTAACTCTCTTGATGGTTCTAATTTAAAAGTTGATGCCTTAATAATACCTAATACAAATAAAACAGAAACTATGCCAATAAATAATAATACATACAGATTAAACAAAGATGAATTCATAGAAAAATTTTTAACAGAATATATTGTAACCAGATATACAATTGTTCCTTCAACATATATAATGAACAACAACTTGGAACTTAATAACCTTACATCCAATATAAATTATAACAGTGGTATTTTAAAACAAGCAAGTGTAGTAGGAACAAGCCTTGAAGGTTCAACAATATGGAGTGATGCATATTTCAATTTTATAAATGGCAAAGATGGAGAGCTTCAAGCAATTCAAGAATTAATGAAACAAAACATATCCAGATCTGTAAGAATAATATCAAAACCAAAAAAAGAAAATGATTGGTGGGTTGCAAAAGTTGAATTTATATATAAAAATCCGTCAACATATTCTGTTTCTGCGGCCAGAAAAGAAGTTTATGAAATCCGTATGGATATTTCTTCTTCTGAAAATATAAGACCAACTACTTTTGCATTTCAATATCCAAACGCATCATCAATTTTTGTAATTGTTGTAAATTATCTTAAAAAGACAAGACTATAAAAAAAAGAGGTCTGAGCCTCTGATTTTTAAGAATTTTTTATCTTTTTTTCATAATGATCAAGATAGCTTTTCTTTAAATTTTTTGTTTCAAATATAATTAAAACATCAAAACAATTAAATCCCCAATCAATAAATAAAGAACGGCTAACTTTACATCCAACACGAAGATATGCTTTTAAAAGAGTAGGTAGATCCAAAAAAGCCCTTTTTTCATTTATTTCTTCTTGTGGTATAACTGGATAATCACGTCTGTCATCTGTGATTGCTTCAATAGCCAAATCGCCATCTGCCATATGATTATGATAAAGGTATGCAAGCGCTTGTTTATGTTCTTCTGGATTTATGCCTAAGAAACTTCCACAACCAAACATTAATTTTATATCTTTATCAAACATATATGCAGCCAATCCATTCCATAACATTTGCATAACAATTTTTGTTCTGAATTCTTTTTTTACACATGCTCGGCCAAGCTCTAAAACCTCACCTTTATAATCATTAAATTTTTCAACATTAAATTCAGATTGTGAATACCATCTACCGGCTTTTTTTGCGCCTTCTTTTATCATCAATCTGTATGTGCCAATAACATAATCTTTTGGATTATCACCTGCATTTTTATCAATTGCAATCAAGTGGTCACAGAAAGGATCAAAATAATCAAAATCTCTTTCTTCATTTTTTACTTGTTCAGAAGGTGTTGCACCATCTTCAATAAAAAATATTTCATATCTTAATTTTTGTGACGCAATTATTTCAGATTCGTTTTTTGCAAGTCTTACTTCAAAATTTTCATTTTTTATATTATCAAGATAGTTAGTCATAAAGGCTCCTATTTAATTAAACTGCCTATATAATACATTTAAGATTTTTTAAAATAAAGTAAAAAATAAATAAAAAATAAACTAGAATTTATTAAGAATTTATATTATACTGATACATAATGAAAATCGGAGAAAATCTATGAAAAAAGACATAAATTTATTAAATGCCCGTTGGGATTTATCACCAATTTATAAAAGTATTACAGATAAGAATATAAAAAAAGATATTGAAAGTGTTGAAAAATTTTGTGAAAATTTTCCTAAAAAATACAAAGGCAAATTAAATAAAAACCTTGAACCAGCATTAAATGACATCATTTTATTAGATGAAGTTTCATCAACTCTTTTTGCATATTTTTATCTTTTAAGTAGCAGGGACGCAAAAAATGAAGAAGTAAAAAAAATAACATCTCTTGCAAGTGAAAAATTAAGTGTCGCATTTTCAAAGCTTGCTTTTTTTGATATAGAAGTTGCAAAAATCTCAGACAAAGATTATAAATCACAACTTGAAAAATCAGATGTTTTAAAAAAACACAAACCTTATCTTGATAAAATAAGACGTCTTTCAAAATATCAATTAACAGAAGAAGTTGAAACAATACTTACAAAAATATCTCCTTTCACATCTCCTGAATGGGATGATATGTTAGATGAAATTGAAACAAAACTTGAATTTAAACTTGGAAGAAAAAAACATACTTTATCAGAAATAATTCATATTGCAAACACAAGCCATTCTTCAAAAATAAGATATAAGGCAATGATTGAATTAAATAGGGTTTTACAAACTTCAAATTATAAATCATTAAGATCAAGAGCTTTAAATCTTGTTATTGGAGAAAAAGCATTAATTGATAAAGAAAGAGGTTTTAAACACCCTCTTGAAGCAAGAAATATTTCAAATAACCTAGATGATGAAACAGTTAAAGCATTACACGAAGCTGTTTTAAAATATGGCTCACGTGAAGGAAAACGTTACTATAATATCATAAGAAAATTATTAAAGAAAAAAACTCTTTTATGGTCCGACAGAAATGCTCCTCTTCCTTTTGAAAATAAAACATATATATCATGGGATAAATGCAAAGAAATAATTTTGAATGCATATGGCGATTTTTCTCCAACTCTTCAAACTCTTATAGAAGATACTATTCAAAATAACAGAATTGACGCACCAACATATGATGGAAAAACAAGCGGAGCTTATAACTATACAACAATTACAAAGGGTGGAAAACCATACACTTGGGTATTTTTAAATTATATGGGAAATATTCGTGATGTTATGACTGTTGCACACGAACTTGGTCATGCAGTCCATGGCCTTCTTGCTGGTAAAAAGCAAGGCGCTTTACAAGCCCAAGCTCCTATGGCATATGCAGAAACAGCAAGCATTTTTGGTGAAATGTTAACATTTGAATATCTAATGAAAAATACAAAAAATAAAAAAGAACGTTTGGCTCTTCTTCTTTCAAAAGCAAATGATTGGCTAAATTCTGTTAATCGCCAAATAAGCTTTTCTTATTTTGAAATAAAAGCTCATGAAAAAAGAAAACAAGGTAAATTAACAACAAATGATTTTGATGATATTTGGCTTTCTGTTTCAAAAGATATGTATGGCAAAGATGGTGAAATTTTTAATTATGATAATATGGAAAATCTTTGGTCTTATGTAAGTCATTTTATGCGCCCATTTTATGTTTATGCATATTCATTCGGAGAACTTTTTACACAAAGTCTTTTTGCAATAAAAGGAAAAAACAAAGAAAAGTTTGAAAAACTGTACCTTGAAATGCTTCAAAGTGGTTCAACAAAAGATGCTGTATCATTAATGAAACCATTTGGCCTTAACCCAAAAGATGCAAAATTTTGGAAGCAAGGTATTGATATTTCTATAAAAAAATGGCTTGATGAGGCAGAAAAATTAATAGACGAGATTTAATAATATTTAATGAAAAGACCTTAATAAAAAAAAGACTTTAAAAATAAAAATATTATAGTAAAATCAAGCTCTATGAAAAAAAGAAGTGATTTAAAAATAATAGAAAAATATATAATCAAACAAATTTTGTTTGGTTTGCTTATACTTACGACAATACTTCTTGGTATTGCTTGGTTTTCACAAATAATAAGACTTCTTTCATTTTTGGTAAATAATAACATTGGTTTTTGGACTTTTATAAGGATGACAAGCTTGCTTATTCCTGATCTTGTTGTTGTGATACTTCCTATTTCAATTTTTGCAGTTATTTTATTTGTTTATAATAAACTTATATCAGACAAAGAACTTGTTATAATGCAATCTGTTGGAATGTCCCCAAAAGATCTATCAAAACCAGCAATAAAAGTTGGAATAGCAGCAACACTTCTTTGTTTTTACATAGCGTTCATTGTATCGCCAAGTTATGCTGTAAAATACAGAACATTTGCATTTGATGCACAAAATGATATATCAGGTCTTCTTATCCAAGAAGGCGAATTTAATCAAATAACAGATGGGCTTACAATATACGTTAAAACTTCAAAAGATAATGTTTTATCAGATATTTTTATTAATGATAAAAGAGTAAACGGAAGAACCAGAACAATCCTTGCAAGAGAAGGTATTATTGATGCATCAGATGGAAATGTTAAAATTTCTCTTGTAGGAGGAACAACCCAAGAAGAAACAGATGAAAGAAATACATTCGGTTCATTTGAAAGATACACAGCAGATTTAGGAGTTATTGCAAAAAATTCAGTAAGATCAAAAAAAGTTGACGAACTAGGCTTTTTTGAAATAATTTATGCTCGTGAACTTGGTTATGCATCAGACGAGGTGTATCCCAAATATTTACAAGAACTTCATAAAAGAATAACAGATCCTCTTTATAATTTAATATTTGTTTTAATTGCTCTTGTTGCAATTTTCAAATCATCACTTAATAAAAGAAGCAATAGTAAAAATAT
>CAYJFW010000017.1:3267-8666 GCA_964369895.1 uncultured Bacteroidales bacterium | reverse complement strand
ATATATGATTCTTTTATATAAGAAGAATTAAGAGCAACAAAACTAATCCAACTTGAAAGATATTCTGAGCTATATCCAGAAAATTCAGATGCTCCATAATGACTTCCATTTGAATAAAGATTTTCAACGTTTTGACAAGCTTCATTTTTACAAATACAATTTTGAAATTCTTTAATTTTATTAATAAAATTACCAGCAGCCATTTCAGATTTTGTTGCAGGTGTTAAAATAGAATATTCTGAATAAGAAGCTCCATATTTAAGCTCATCATCAATCTCTTTTTTATAAGCCTTTAAATAACCTTCTAAATTATCAAAATTATTTTTACAATTAGAAACATTTTTCTTTAAAAAGTTTTCCCATACATTAAGAGTATTTATATTAGTATCTACAGGATATGATTGTATATCTGAACAAGAAATATTGTAAGATGTATTTTCTTTTTCATAAGTTGAATTTGTATTAAGATCAGATTGAGGAATTTCAAATTCATTTTGATAATTAAAAGTTCCAGCATTCTGAGCTATAGAATCAACAGAATTTACTTCCCTATCACCTAAACAATAATCTTTTATAACTTTTGACATATAAGATTTATATCCATCACCCATTTTTTCATAATTTGTTCCAAAATGATCATTTAATTCACTAAGATACATTTCATACCAAGTATCAAAACTACTATCACTATTACCAGTACAATAAAATTCTTTATCTTTACCTAAACCTTTTTCTGTATTTCTGGAATAATATCTAAGTTTACCATTTGGAAAAAACACTTCACATACACCATCTTTTCCTTTAGAAGGAGACCATTTCTGTCTTTGTAAATCCTTTGAACAAACAGATGAAGTGTTTGCTTTTTCAAAAACAACAGGTGTATTTATAGTCTGATTGCCACCTGATGGGTAAGAAGGTACATAATCAAAATCTTGATTATATGAACCACTATTATTTACAACAGGTGTAGTATAAACAGGTTGTTCAATCCAACCACCTAAATTAAGACCTAAAAATTGGGATGTTTCTTTTTCTTCTTGTTTTTTTACACATGATTTAAAATTACTACTTACATTATAACCTTCTTTACAAATCAATCTGCAACTTGGCGATTTGTTTTCATCAAAAGTAAAACGACTTCCACCATTTGGAACATCTGCTTTTAAACAATCATCTTTTGCAAACCAACCATCAACAATTCTTGTTGCAGTTTGTTTACCAATTTCTTTTGCTTTTTCCTTTGCTTCAACCATTGCCAAATTATTTCTATCATCAAGTTCAAATTGATTAACCCTTGACAAAGTATAATCTTCCATACCACAAGCAAGCTCAGCCAACTCCGTATAACTTACCATTGTTGCATCAACAACTTGTCTCCAATTTTCACGTTTAACAGTATTCTGGCCTGTAATTTTCATATCTTCTATTGCGCCAATATTTGATTTTCCATAATCACCAGCATGATAGAAACGATTTAACATATAACTATCACCACTTGCTTCAAATCCACAAAGCTTATCAAGATCATCATATAAATCATAATCAATTTCACCAGTATGAGAAATCATAACAGAATAACATTTTTTTGCTGCTTGCAAAGCCTTATTAGCTTTTTTACATTCATCACTATCTTGTTTTAAACCAAGTTCAATATCATCTTTATTTGCAAGATTATAAATAACTCTGTTATAAGTATAATCGGAACATCCATCAATTAAATCAAGTTCATTTATAATTTCGCGAGTCATTAAACAATCATTAACATTGGTTAATATTTTTGATGCAGGCTCACTTCCACATCTTGAATAAATATCATCTTGTAATTCTTTTTTATCAAAACAATACCTATCAAAACAATAATCAATATCCTTATAACATTCTTGGGTTGTAGGTTTTGGATAGGCAGAATTTCCAGCTAAAGAGCCTTTTAAATCATCATACTTTGAATTTTCATAAAAACGACTACCACTTGCAACTGAAATACAAAATGGTAAAATTAAAACAAAAATAAATATAATTTTTTTCAAAATTTCTCTCTCCTGCTATACATTATAATTTATAAAAGAAATTTTCTCAATAAAAAAAATAGACTTCTAAAATTTAATTGCTATAATAAATTCTAAATAAAAAAACTACAGGAGAGCAAAATGAAATACTTAAATATATTTGTAATATTTCTTACAATTTATGGATGCAAACAATATCGCTCTGGCGTTCCAATTCGCCCTCATCAACAAGAGGAAATCAAATCAGCAAAAACAAAAACAGATGTATATAAAATACTTGGCTCACCTGCTGCAACAAATTTTGTTGGAAATGAAAAATGGTTTTATTATACATCAACAGGTGAAGTATTTGCATTCCTAGATCCCAAATTCACAAAATATGAAATTTTAAGCATTGAATTTGATGACAAAGAAAACATAAAAAACCTTAAACTTAAAAACATTGCAGAAAAAGAAATCTCACAAAGTGATGAAAAAACACACCTTCCATCACAAATTGAACTTAACTTTTTTCAAGAACTTTTCGGAAACATAGGAAGATTTAATTCCTCAGGTCTTCCAACAGGAAATTAAAAAAAATAAAAAAAATACTTGATTTTAAAAAAAAGTAAGTATATAATACCAAACTAAATCGCGGGTGTAGCTCAGTTGGCTAGAGCGCAACCTTGCCAAGGTTGAGGTCGTGGGTTCGAGCCCCATTACCCGCTCCAAGATTTAAAAACCTCCCTGATGGGAGGATTTTTTATTTTCACTTTAAAAAACAAAAAAGAGGCATAACAAAACCTCTTTTAAATATATCTACTAAATAAATAAAATTTTATTTATTGATAATTTTTCCACAAATTCTTTGATGTACAATCCATAAATGAATTTCCAGAATCTCTACATCTTTGAATTGCATCAACTCTTTTTGTATCTTCTTTTGCAGCCATAACATTTATTGATACAATTGATAAAACAAGTGTTAATAAAATTTTTTTCATAATTACCCCCTATTATATTTTTAAAACAAGACAAAGTAATATTATCACAAACAAAGCTTGTTTGCAAATAAAAAATCCCTCATTTGAGGGATAATTTTCTATTCAACAGTAACCGATTTTGCAAGATTTCGCGGCTGATCCACATCTTTGCCTAAAAAATTACTTATATGATATGAAATAAGCTGTAATACAACCACACTTAAAAGAGGTGATATTTCATAAGAAACAGAAGGAATTGGAATAATAATATCAAAAAGATTTTTTAAGCCTTCATCAATAACAGGTGTAACAGCAATCATTTTTGCTCCTCTTGCCTTTGCTTCTTCACAGTTTGAAATCATTTTATCATATGAAATATGGTTTGGTATTAAAATTGAAAACACTGGTATATTTTCATCCAAAAGAGCAATTGGCCCATGTTTAAGCTCTCCTGCAGGATATGCATTTGCATTTATATAACTAATTTCTTTTAATTTCAAAGCACCTTCCATTGATGTCGCAAGATTTATTCCACGTCCAATATAAATAAAATCTTTATATTTTGAAAGTGCTTCTGAAACTTTTTCAATATTTTTATCTTCTGCCAAAATCTCTTCCATTTTAACAGGCAAACAGAAAAGCTCTTCTTTTAAATCTTTAAGCTGAGATAAATTTTTACCCATTTTTTCTGCCAAATAAATTGCAAATAAATAAAGTGTTAAAAGCTGCGCTGTATAAGCCTTAGTAGACGCAACACTAACTTCAATACCTGCCATCACATTTAAAACGCTGTCTGCATATCTTACAATATTTGAATCGATTCTATTTGTAACAACCAAAATTTTTGCACCCTTTTCTTTTGCTTGTTTAACCGCAGTCAAAGTATCAGCAGTTTCACCACTTTGAGATATTGCAATGACTAAAGTATTTTCATCTGTTGTATTTTTACGATAAATATATTCACTTGCCGCTTCAACTTCTGTTACAATTCCTGTCAAATCTTCTATTAAATATTTTGCAACCATTCCAACATGATAAGATGTTCCACATGCAACAATTTGTATTTTTGAAATATTTTCTAAAAATTCTTTTTTAAAACTAATCTCATCTAAATTAACTGGATTTTCAGAAGCTTCAATTCTGCCACTAAGAAGATTTCTTATAATACTTGGTTGTTCGTAAATTTCTTTTAACATATAATGTTTATGACCCATTTTTGAAACAACATTATTTTCAATTGCAACTCTTACAATCTTAGGCTTAATAGCATTTCCATCTTTATCTTCTATTTCAACACTGTCTTTTTTTACAATTCCTATTTCACCATCTTCTAAATAAATAATATCAGATGTAACGGAAACAACAGCAGGAATATCACTAGCAATAATATTTTCGCCATTTCCAACCCCAATAATAAGAGGCGCAGCCTTCCTGCTTACAATTATTTCATCCTTATTATTTTTATTCATAATACAAAGAGCATATGCCCCTTCAAGCCTTGACAAAGCTCTTTTAACAGAAGCCTTAAAATCTTTATCCTTTTCATATTCATAACCAATTAAACATGCAGCAACTTCTGTATCTGTATCACTTTTAAATGAAACACCTTTTGAAATTAAATCTTCTTTAATTTCCTTATAATTTTCAATAATACCATTATGAACCAAAACTATATCAGAATTGTAAGATGTATGAGGATGAGCATTAACCTCAGTAGGTTTTCCATGTGTCGCCCATCTTATATGTCCAATACCACTTATTGGATTTTTAATTTCATCTTTTTGAAGCAAAAGTTTATCATTTAAATTTTCAAGCTTGCCTTTGGCTTTAAATATTTTAATCTCACCTTCATCAAAAATTGCAATACCAGATGAATCATAACCTCTGTATTTAAGTGTATCAAGCCCAGATGTTAAAACATCCACAACATTTCTGTTTCCAATATAACCAACAATTCCACACATTTTAAACTCCTTTTAATTAATTAAAGTCAAATAATCCTAACAAAAAACACTTTCCTTGTAAAGAAATAAAAAATCCCCAAATAAATGGGGATGATTTTCTTTAATAAGGAAATACTATTTAAATTCGCCTTTTTGAATTTTTATACTACAAGTAGTTGCATTTCCAAATTGTTTCATACATCTTTCTTGAACGCTTTGTGCCATCACTTCAACAGCAATAACTCCAACTAAAAGAAGTGTAAGTACTAATATTTTTTTCATTTTCTTTCTCCTCTTTATTTAAGTTAATGAAAACAGTATCAATATAATACAAATCCATAATAGCATAAAAAAGGAATATAAACAAGCAAAAAAATAAGCCCACTTAAAAAAAGTGAGCCTAAAAAATTTTATTATTTAATTAACCTTTGAAAACCTCGCCTCTTGCATCCATAACCAAACAATCAAGTTTTCCATATTTTTTCGAA
>CAYJFW010000017.1:2967-3188 GCA_964369895.1 uncultured Bacteroidales bacterium | reverse complement strand
TAACAGGTATAGAAACTAAAAACAAAAAAGCCACCATCATTATATTTTTCATAATTTTCCTTACAATTAAAAATTTAATAGAGATTATTATATCACAAGTCGAAACATTAAACAACAAGAATATAGATAAAGTCAAGTTTTTTATATTTTTTTCAACTATTTAAAACAAAATAATAATTAATTATTGAAATTAAAAATAATAATTATAAAATTAAAGATGG
>CAYJFW010000017.1:0-2913 GCA_964369895.1 uncultured Bacteroidales bacterium | reverse complement strand
AAAATTAGCATTAGTAGCATTAGTATTAACACTTGGCGCATGTACAGGTTCAAGAGGATACATTGGAAACCAAAAAGTTTGCACAAACGACAACCTATTCGGTATTTCTTTAAGCGAAATGGTTACACCTTGTAAAAAATAATTACAAAGAACCAAAATAAAAAACTTCCAATTGGGAGTTTTTTTTATATTCACTAAAAAAATTAAAATTTATTCTGCATCAGCTTTTTTAGCTCTTTTACCTTTACCACCTTCTGGCATAGCAGCTCTAAATTCTACTCTTGTAATACAACCATCATTATTTGTATCAACAGCAGCAATTTTTTCCGCTCTTTCTTCTTTCATATCTTCCTTTATAATAAAACAACCATTATCATCAAATTTTTCAGCCATGTTTCCACCAGCAGGTTGAGCCATAACATCAACTGATATAACTGTTGCAAGCATTAAAGCCATCATTAAAACTTTTTTCATATTTATCTCCTCTTGTTATTAATTAAACTAGTTAGATAACTAACTTTATTATAATACAACAAAATATATAAATAATCAAACTAAAAAAACTCCCTATTGGGAGCTTTTTTATATTCAAAAAGAAAAGGAAAGAGATTATTTAGCTCTTTTACCTTTACCGCCTCTTCCACCTTCTGGTCTTGCAGCTTTCATTTCTTCTTCTGTTACACAACCATCAGCATCAGCATCAGCAGCAGCCATTTTTTCAGCCATTTCTTCTTTAATTACAACACAACCATTTTCATCAAATTCAGGTTTATTTCCACCACCAGGTTGAGCCATAACATCAACTGATATAACTGTTGCAAGCATTAAAGCCATCATTAAAACTTTTTTCATATTTATCTCCTCTTGTTATTATTAAAATCAGTTAGATATCTAACTATATTGAAAGATAACAGGAATCTTTTAACATGTCAACAATCAATTTAGGAATATTTATTTTTCATCTAATCCAAAAGTAGTATAAAGATTTTTCAGCGAATTATAAAGAATTTCAAATTCTTTTTTTGAAATACTTTTTTCTATATCATCTTCCGTTTTTTGAAAAATATTATGTGTAATAAGTGCTTGCTCTTTCCCTTTTGATGTAAGAGATACATTTATAATTCTTTTATCAGCTTTATCAACTGTACGCAAAACAAAACCAACTTTTTCAAGCTTCTTAATAAGATTAGTAACAGTAGCAGGTTTTCTTTTTATAATTTCTGCAATCTCATTTTGCATTAAATTACCTCTTCTTAAAAGAAGCATCAAAATACGCCCTTGCCCAGGATGCAAATTATGTTTTGCTAACTCAACATCTGACTTTTCTTTAAAAAATCTTGAAACACGAAACATATAATATGTCAAATGCTTTCTTTTATCTTCCATAACTTACTCCTAAAACCCGTAAAATAAAAATTATTATACCATATTTTAAGAAGAAAATCCATAAATAATATAAACCTTATACGAACACAATAGTATTCGGAGGTTTTGATCCGCAGCTTAGTTCTAATCTCCTTCGTTTTCATAGAATAATAGAACACTAACTTTTTTGGAGGATAATTATAAATTATATTAAAATAAGAAAAATAAAGAAATCCCATCAAAACAGATTTTCTTTTTCTATAAGAAAATTTTTTATAAAATATTCTTGTTTTTTTTCTTATTTTAATTTATACAGTTATTTATGAGGAATGTTTTTAAATTAGTTTGTTTTATTTTAATGATGTTTAGCATTAGTATTTCTGCTTATGCTTCGTCGTTGCATGAACAGAAACATATTGAAGAACATCACATACATTGTTTTAATTCTCATATTGTTGATTTTGAAGATTCAGAAGAAATTGATCAAGAAAAAGAAGATGTTTCCGATGAACAGCACTCACATCATTGTTGTGGATCGTCTTTTGCAATGTATATACAATCTTTTACAAAAATAGATTTTATTTTATTAAAAGATTCATTTTCCATTTCCAAAAATCAAACTTTAACTTCCATTAAATTAGACACTCCTGAACGCCCACCACTTTCTTAATTTTGTTACATTATTTAATTTATAACAATTTTTAAGAAAGGAATATTTATGCGTAAAATATTATTTACGGTATTTGCGGTAGCGATTTCGTTTCCTATACAAGCAAATACAATAGGCTTTGATGAAGCCTTAAAAGAAGGAGAAAAAAATTCTGTCTTTTCATCTACAATAAAATCTCAAAGACTTAATAAATATGGCACAGAGATTGACGAAACAAATTTGGAAAACCCTGAAATTGAGTATGAGTTTAATACTAAATATTCAACTAATGGTGCAACATTTTTGCAACCATTAAGAGGATCTGATATTTCGTTTAAAAGAAGTGCTTATAAAAGTCTTTTGGAAAAGATAAATTATAATGAAGAAAAGCTTGATAAGTTGCGTATCAATCATGCTATTTCTGATGCTTATTATGATTTATATACATATCAAGAAGAAGCCAAGTTTGCCAAAGAAAGATTAACGTTTTTGGATAAAGCACAAGGTATTATCAAAAATTCTGTTAATCAAAACAATATGCTTTCATCAGAAGTTTTGGCTTTTGATGCAGATATTTTGGCAACTAAAACTGTTTCTGATAGTTTGAATACAAAACTTAATGCTGCAAGGTTAAAGTTTTTAGAAGTTATGAATATGGAAAAAGATAAAACGGTTGAGCTTCAAATGCCTCCTGATATTACTTGTCCTCATAACCTTGAAAGAATTTTAGCAACGCTTAATGATAATCCATCTTATAAAAAAATGCTAGAACTTGCTTATAAAAAAGCAGATGATAAGCTAGATATTTTGGCTCAAGACAGATCTTTACCTATGATTGCTCCAAAGGTGTTTTATGCAGAAAATCCAGATAATAGACAATCTGAATTTGGTGTTGGTTT
>CAYJFW010000016.1:8233-8831 GCA_964369895.1 uncultured Bacteroidales bacterium | reverse complement strand
TCAACATTTATACTTGGTGTTATGCCAATGGTTTTTGCAACAGGTGCAGGGGCAGCATCACAAAAATCAATGGGAACAAGTGTATTTTTTGGAATGTTGCTTGCTACAATTATCGGAATAATATTTATACCTGTTTTATTTTTAATATTTGATAATTTAGCTGGAAAAAAAGATGGTAATAGGAAAAAAAATGAAAAAATTTAATTTTATATTAATAATATTAATTGCTTCTTGTACAGTCGGAAATGATTATAAAAAACCTGATTTTGTAACAAATGATGAAATACAAAAATCAATTGGTTTAAAAAACACATCAATAAACAAAGAAAACACTTTGTTTTCCCCATATGATTTTAATGATGAAATTTTAAATGTTTTTATGGATGAAGTCCAAGAAAAAAGCCCAAGTATAAAAATTGCAATTTCAAAATTAAAACAAGCAAGACAAAATTTAAACATAACATCAAAAAATTCATTCCCAATGTTTGATTTAACATTAAATCATACTTTTGAAAATGGAAGCAAATCTATGAATGATATTTTTGATGAAAGTTACTATCAAACAGGATTTGATATGTCATGGGAAATTGATATATTT
>CAYJFW010000016.1:0-8223 GCA_964369895.1 uncultured Bacteroidales bacterium | reverse complement strand
AAGATGTAAATATATCTCTTGTTTCCGAGGTAGCAACACTATATATAAACCTAAGAAATACAGAACAAAATCTTAAAAATGCAAATTCAAATCTTCAAATCCAAGAAGAAGCTTATAATATAATTTTAAAACAATATAATCTTGGGTTAGTTGATGATATAATTCTTTCCCAAGCAAAATATTTGGTTGAAACAACAAAAATGCAAATTCCTGATTTGGAATACGAATGGGAAGCATACTTAAATTCGCTTGCAATTTTACTTGGCAGACTTCCTGGTGAATTAAGAGAAATTACAATTAATAACAGCGATAATATAATAAACAAAGATTTTTCATATGACTTAGATAAGCTTTATAACCTTCCTATTGATATAATAAGAAACAGACCAGATGTAAAAATTTCAGAAGAAAATTTAATCGCACAAAATGCAATAGTAGGAGCTTCTATATCAGAACTTTATCCAACACTTTCTCTTTCTGCGTTTATAGGTTTTGAAAGTGAAAAATTTGATAATCTAGTAAAAAGTAACAGCAGAGCAAATTCTTTTATACCTGAATTAACCCTTCCTATTTTTAATTGGAGTAAATTAAGAAACAATATAAAATTTCAAGAAGAAATAAAACAAGAAGACTTGGCAAAATATGAAATGGTTTTACTTAATGCAATATCAGAAATTAAAAATTCAATAATTGCTATAAAAAAAGAATATGAAAAAAATACATCTGCTAAACTTGCATATGAAAATATGGATAAAGCAGCAAATCTTTACTGGAAAAACTATCTTCTTGGTTTAACAACTTATAACAATGTATTAACTGCTGAACAAAGAAGGCTTGATGCCCAACAAAATATGGTTAATTCAAATGCAAAACTTTATAATAATCTTGTTAATTTTTACAAAGCAATAGGTGGAAAACCAATACAAATAAAAGAAGATAAGGATTTATAATGGGATATTTTCTTGCTGTTTTATCAGTTTTTTTATGGAGCTTTAATGTAATAGTTTCAAGATATTTTTCAAATGTATTTTCACCTGTACAAATATCATTTTTAAGATGGGCATTAGTAGTTATAATTTTATTTCCATTTATAATTAAAGATGTTTGGAAAAACAGTGAGAAATTATATAAAAATTGGAAAATAATTCTTGCTCTTTCTGTAATTGGAATTGTAATAATGAATAATCTTACATATGTTGCAGGCAAAACAATAAGCGCTGTTGATATGTCATTATTTGCGGTACTTGGGCCAATATTTCTTTTGATACTTTCACATTGTTTTTTGAAAACAGTCATAACAAAAAAACAAATATTAGGTATTTCAATTTCATTTATAGGAGTTATAACAATAATTCTTCAAGGCAAATTTTTATCAATTGGAAATTTTAAATTTGCTCAAGGTGATTTTTATATGCTTCTTTTTGCACTTTCTTTTGGAGTTTATAGCATTTTAATGATAAAAAAACCTAAAAATATATCTGGTATAACATTACTTTTTGTTATGGCATTAATTGGAACATTGATAAAATTGCCTTTGTTTTTATATGGTATTTGCGAACATCCCATAATTTGGAATTTAAATATTAAAAATATATTGATATTTTTGTATTTAGCCTTGTTTAATTCAATTATTGCATTTCTTGGTTGGAATTATGCACTTGTAAAAATAGGAGGTATAAAAGCAAGTATGATATATTATCTTATGCCTGTTTTCAGCTCAGTCTCAGCATATTTTATACTAGGAGAAAAGATACATCCATCACAAATTTATGGTGGAATACTTGTTTTACTTGGTATAATTTTAAGCAACAAAAAAGAAAAAGCAGAAATAGAAAGACCTTAAATAATGCTATTTTCTTTTATAATATTTGAAATTTCCTCAACACACATTTCCAAATTATCATTTATAACTGAATAATCAAATACATCTTTGTGTTCAATTTCATATTTTGCACTATTAAGCCTTGCTTCAATGTCTTTTGGGTCTGTCTCGGTTGCACGAATATGCATTCTTCGTTTTAATTCATCCATTGTCGGCGGATAAATAAAAATACCAACAACTTTGTAATTATCCTTATCGATCATATTATTTACTTTTTCAAACCCTTGAATATCAAGCTGAAATATAATATTTTTATTTTTTGAAATATTGTTATAAATTGCATTTTTTTCAACCCCTTTGTAATCAGTATGAACCAGCGAGTATTCAAAAAACTCATTATTTTGAATTTTTTCTTCAAATTCTTCTTTTGAATAAAAATGGTAATCAATACCGTCCATTTCACCCGGTCTTATTTTTCTGGATGTTGATGTTATAACCCTTGCTAGATTAAGCTCCATTCTAGGGAGCAGGGCATGCATAACAGTATCTTTTCCTGCATTTGTTGGACCGGCAATTACGAAAATAGTTTGCATAATTAAAAATTCCTTATTTTTTACTTGAATTTAAGATTTTTTATTATATAATACCCTTACTTAAATGTCAAAACAAAAGGAATTTTATTATGAAAAAAGGTATTCATCCTAAATATAACGAATATGATGTAGTTCTTACAACAGGTGAAGTTGTAAAGATGAGATCTACTTTAGAAAGAAAAGATGCTCTTAAACTTGATGTTGATCCAAATTCACATCCAGCATGGACAGGTAAAAGAAGTTTAAGCGATATCGGTGGTGGTGCAGCAGATAAATTTAAGAAAAAATTTGCTGGTTTCACAACAAAAAAATAATAAAAATAAATATTTATTTTTATTTCCTTAAAAAGCCTCATCTGGGGCTTTTTTTTAATTGCTTTAAATATTAAAAAGTAATATAAATAAATAAGTTTAATAAAAAGGAGTAAAATATGAAAAAAGATCAAAATTTAATTGAAAATTATATTATGAAGGCTTTCGAAGCAGGTATTTCCGAAGCTGATATAAAAAAATATTTAAAAGAAGCAGGTTGGGAAGAACAAGATATATCTTACGCCCTTACAAAATTTAATATGAAAACAAAATCGAAAATATTGGTTCCACGAAATTACAGAAAAGATTTAAGGGAAAATAGTGTGTTTTATGCTTTTTGCATATTAGTTTTTATTGCAATCTTTGGTATATCAGAAATATTATTTCAAATAATTGACTTACTTACAACTGACAAAAAATCGCTTTCAATGATATTTTCAAGTTCCCTTGTTTTAGTATCAGGTGGATGGGCAGCCTTAATTTATTTTGCAAATTCAAAATCATTATTTAAAATAAACACACAATCAAAATTTATTACATTATCAAGAATTGTAGGTTCTGCAAATATTGCGATTTTTGTAAACAGTGTATTTTTCATATACTATATTTTAAATGGTGAATATTTTACATCAACATTTATAAAAATTGGTTATGTTTTCATTGTGGCAATAATTATTAAATTTTTATCAACACAAAAAAAATAAAGGGGGAGTTATGAAAAAAAGTCAAAAGATTGTTTTAATTTCTTTTTTAATTTTTTGTATTGGTGTTTTTGTTACTGCTCTTTTTATAACTGGAAATCCGTATAAAAATAACCAATTAAAAAAACAAATGGAAAAATATAAAAATGTAAATAGGGTTAAAATTGAGATAGAAACCAAATATAGAAAAAATAAAAATACATTACCAAAAATATATTTTCCAGAGGAAATATATGAAGGAATTACATATAATTTTGTATCAAAAAGAGTTTTTGAAGTTTGTATTGATAAACCTGTTTCATATGATTTATATGAAAAGAAAAGAAGAATTTTAAGTTTACCTTACCTTTCATCAGAAGAAATAAAATATATAAAAGAAGGTATAAAATGCTTTAAATATGAAATGGAAAAAACTCAAAATTGGCCTAGGGCAGAAATTATTGATCCAAAACCTATTTCTGAACCGATTGTTTTAGGTGATGATAAATATGGATATTAAATTTCAAAAGCTCCGTTTGGGGCTTTTTTATTATTAAATAATAGATGAAAATGGTGCTGCTGGTGAGAATCGGACTCACGACCTCATCCTTACCAAGGATGCGCTCTACCACTGAGCCACAGCAGCACTTTTAAAGCTTAGATTATATCTATTTTTTCATTATAGTCAATTATTTTATATTAAAATATAGCTATCAAAGTAAAAATCACTTGAAAATTTGTAAAAATATTGTATTTTCAATAAGATTTTTAAAAATAATAGTTGCAAAAATATTTAATTTAGTGTTAAATGTTGGCTACTAGATGATTGTTTTTATTAAATAATCTTTAAAAATAACCAAACTAAAAAAGAAAGAGAGTATTAAAATGGCTGTTCCAAAAAAGAAAACATCACAATCAAGAAAAAATATGAGACGTGCTCATGATGCTTTGGGTATTAATGCAGTATCTGTTTGTAAAACATGTGGTGAAAACGTAAAACCTCATAATGTTTGTAAAGCATGTGGTTCTTATAACGGTAAAAAAGTTTTAGAAAAATAGGATTATATCTTGGCAAAAAATTGGCGAGTAGCAATAGATGCAATGGGGGGAGATAATGCTCCCGCTTCTGTTATTTCAGGGCTTGATATCATATATGATTATTTAACAAAAAATAATATAAGCTTACTTTTGTTTGGTGATGCTAAGGCTTTGGCACCTCATCTTGCAAAATATCCTCGTCTAAATAATATTTCTACTGTTATCCAAGCAGATGAAGTAGTTCTTGGTGATGATAAACCTTCAAAAATTATAAGAAAAGGTCGTAACACATCCATGTGGATGGCAATTGAAGCTGTTAGAAATAAACAAGCTGATGCTGTTGTAAGCGCTGGAAATACTGGTTGTTTAATGGGTATTTCAAAACTTCTTATATCAATGATACCTGGTATAAAACGACCTGCAATAACAACACTTCTTCCAAGTATAAACGATTATACTGTTTGTTTAGATCTTGGTGCAAACGCAGAATGTGATGAACATAATATTGTTCAATTTGCAATTATGGGAAGTGTTTATGCTCGCGTTGTTTTAGAAAAAGAAAACCCAAAAGTTGGTATATTAAACATAGGATCCGAAGCAGGTAAAGGTTTTGATTATTTAACAACTGCCGAAGAAATAATAAATAAAAAAGCATCTTCATTACCATTTAAATATTATGGATTTATCGAAGGCGATGATATTTTAAAAGACAAAGTTGATGTTATGGTAACTGATGGTTTTTCTGGTAATGTTGCATTAAAATCAATTGAAGGTACTGCAAAATTTATAACAACTGATCTTAAAAAAGCATTTAAAAAATCAATTTTTTCAATTATTGGATATTTATTTTTAAGAAGCTCATTAAAAGCTTTTAAATCAAAAATGGATCCAAGAAAATATAATGGTGCTGTATTCCTTGGGCTTCAAGGTATTGTTGTAAAAAGCCACGGTGGAACTGATGCGTTTGGTTTTTCAAATGCTGTTCTTTATGCATCAAGATTATTAGTAAATGACTTTACATCAAAAGTAGAAGAAGAAATAGAGAGGATAGGGTAAAATTATGGCTGAAATTTATTCAAAAATTATTGGGGTTGGTTCATATTTACCAAATAAAATTTTAACAAACGAAGATTTATCAAAAATTGTTGATACTTCTGATGAATGGATTTTAAGTAGAACAGGTATAAAAAAACGTCATATTGCCGAAGAAAACGAACTTACTTCTGATTTATGTGTAAAGGCTGTTTCAAATGCTCTTCAAGATGCAAACGTAAAACCAGAAGAAATTGATTTAATAATAGTTGCAACTGTAACACCTGATTTAACATTTCCTTCTACTGCAAATTTAATCCAAGCAAAAATGGGTATGGAAAATGCTGTATCATTTGATATACAAGCAGCTTGCTCAGGTTTTATTTATGCACTTACTATGGCAGATGCAATGATTAAGGCTGGCACTTATAAAAAAGCAGTTATAATTGGTGCAGAAACTCTTTCAAAAATAACTGATTGGACAGACAGAAATACTTGTGTTCTTTTTGGTGATGGTGCAGGTGCTGTTGTTTTAACTGCATCAACTGAACCTGGAATACTATCTCATTCAATTAAAACAGATGCAAATTATATCGAACCACTTAAAACAACAGGTGGTGTAAGCGCAACTAAAACAGCAGGGAGCATTTATATGGAAGGCAAAGATGTTTTCAAACTTGCTGTATCAAAAATGCCTGAAATATCAAAAGAAGTTGTTGCAAAAGCGGGTTTAGAAATGTCAGACATTGATGCTTTTATCCCTCACCAAGCAAACATAAGAATTATTGATGCTGCAATGAAATCTCTTGGTATTGATGATGAAAAAGTTGTAAAAACTATTGAAGAACATGGTAATATATCTGCTGGATGTATACCTCTTGCTTTTGATCTTGCAATTAAAAAAGGACAAATAAAAAAAGGCGATAATATATTAATGACTGCAATGGGTGCTGGCTTTACTTGGGGTTCAGTTCTTGTAAAATATTAAGGAGAAGTGGTAAAAATGGAAAAGAAAAATATTAAAAAGTTAGATTTAGCAACAGACATTTCAAAAGGAACAGGCCTAAGCTTAACTGATTCATCTGAAATTGTTGACTTATTTTTTAATATCCTATCTGATGGTATTGCAAAGTCTGGTGAAGTAAAAATTATGGGACTTGGAACATTTACTGTAAAACACAAAAATCCAAGAGTAGGTAGAAATCCAAAAACAGGAGAAAGCGCAGTCATAGAAGCAAGAAATGTTGTTTCTTTCAGACCAGCAAAAAACCTTAAATCTTCTCTTAATTAAGATGTAAAAGGAGGGTAATATGGAGAAAATTTTTTATAGCATTGCAGAAGTTTCAGATAGAACCGACCTTCCTAAATATGTTATACGTTTTTGGGAAACTGAATTTGCCCAAATAAATCCAGATCGCAGGCAAGGTCGCCGTTACTACCGTGAAAATGATATTGAGATGATTTTAAATATAAAAGATTTACTTTATAAAAAAGGTTACACTATAAAAGGTGCAAAAAAACATCTTAATGAAAAAAAAGCATCAGGAACAAAAGTTTTTTCAACATTCGAAATGGATGAAGAAAAACAAACATTAGAGCCAGTTCAAGATTCAAAAATTCTTAAAAAATTTAATTTTTCATCACCAGATCAAGTTGTTGATAATACTGCATTAAAAGAAGATTTAAAATCTGCAATTGAACGTCTTGGTGAAATAGAAGATATTTTATCTTAAAATTACTTGCAAAAAGTTGCGAATCGTGATATTATAATTTCATACATTGAGGGAAATATTAAATATAACACTTTGAAAGGATGACCGCCTTTAAAGTGATTTTTAATATAAAAACAATACTTGACAAAAAGAACGCTTGTGATAATCTTAATTTATATAAATAATTAATTAAAGAGGTTTAAAATGAACATAGTTTTAACAAAGCCAAGTGAAAAATATAAAGATAGTTTTATTTCTACTGTTGAAGAATTTGTTAAGGCAAAAGATCCTTTTTTCTTTTATTATCCTGATTATTTAAAATATTCAGAAAATAAAAATCTTTTGGAAAATGATTTTTCAGATTATATTTTAAAACCTTTGGAAAATGAAGCAGAAGGCATAAATCTTAAAGAAGGTTTTGTTCCAACACAAACATTATGGCTTGTTGATAAAGATAATAATAATTTTATAGGTGATTTTAAAATAAGACCTAAGTTAACCCAAAGATGGTTAGGATATGGTGGGCATATTGGTTATGGGATAAGCCCAACAGAAAGAAGAAAAGGGTATGGAACAAAAGGTTTAAATCTAGCTCTTGATTATTGTAAAGATTTAGGTTTATCAGAAGTTCTTCTTAGTTTAGATGCAAGAAACGAAGCTTCATATCGTATAATACTTGGGATAATGGCAATAAACAAAGGAAGATATGGTCATATGTGTAAATTAAAAGATGGTTCAGATTTTGGAGGACATCCATATTATCCAGAAAATAAAAATAATATTGGTTTAAATTTTTGGCTTAATACTTCAAAACCCAAATAATAAAAACAAAAGCCTTTATAATTAAAGGTTTTTTTATTAGGTAATATTTGTATACATAATATATGTTATGCGACTCGGATATTTAATACTATATCCTATTAAATAAATAATATTTAACCTCTTTCTTTATTTTTTATAATTTCTGTTAAATTATTTATGTAAGATTTAAATTCTTTCTTTTTTAATTTTTCTGGAGAAGCTATTGAATAAATA
>CAYJFW010000015.1:5371-8839 GCA_964369895.1 uncultured Bacteroidales bacterium | reverse complement strand
TTTCATTTGAATTATCAAGAGCTGTGGTTGTTGAAATTATTATGTTGTCTGCATCTTCTTTTATATTTTCAGATATATTTTTTACAGTATTAGATGTGTTTACAACGGCATCTTCCAATTTTTTTGTTTCAGTTATAAGGTTTTCAGTTATAAATTTTGTTTTTTCTTCTGTTGAATTTGTTGTATCAATAAGGGTTGTTATGTTTTCAGATATTGTTTTTAAAATATTTTTTGTTTTTTCATCAATTGTTTCAGTTGATGTGTTAAGAGATGTTAATATTTCCTTTAGGTTTAATTCATGTTCTTTCATATTTACAACATTGCTTGAAATTTTTTCAGCAATGGATGTGTTTATATTTCCAAGTTTGTCAGAGTAGTTTGTGAAGCTTTCGATTGTTTTTTTAAGTTCTAGTGTTTCTGTTTCAATTTTGCTTTTTATAACTTTTGTAATAACAGATGTGTCACCGTGTGGATCAACAATACTTTGAAGAAATGGATATATAACTTTGTGTTCATAATTTGAATTAAGTGTTCTGTCAATGTAAAGAGAAATCATCCATATAATTGCAATAGGCATAATGATACCTGCAAGAAAACCACCAAATTCATGTGGAAGCATTTTTGATATGTAATCAATGCTGTAAATGCTGCTTGCAGAATAATATGCAATAACTGAAATCCAAATTATACTTAAAAGACCTGCAATTAAATATATGTATAATGGATTGATTTTTCTGAAACCATATACTTTATTAAAATCATCATATTCAAGTTTTAAATTTTTGAATTCTTGTTTTTTATCTTTTTTGTCAATGAATAATTTAAAGTCTTTCATTTTTTTATTGCTCCTGTTTGTAATTTATTGTATCATATTTTTAAGTGATAAACAAGATTTTGTTATAACAAGGAGGTATAATGTTTTTAAAAATTTTTATTGCGGGTATGATTTTTTCTGTATCTAGCTTAAATGTGATGGCGCAAAGTCCAAATAATGTTGATTATGATAAACCATTTGATCAAATAAAAGAACAATCAATGTTTGATAGAAGTCATAGTTTAATGCCAACACCAGAGGTTATTAATACTACACCTAATGTTGTTGTTCCTCCAACTGTTGAACCAGTTGTTTTGAATAGTGAGGTTGCTCCTGTTCAGGTTTTAGATAGTGTTGCAAGTTCACAAGTAACAAATGTTGAACCTGTGTCACCAAGTGGTATTCAAAATATGAAAGCGCCAGTTGTAAATCAAGAAAAAGTTGAAATTAAAGCAATGAATGAACCAGTTGTAAGGGCGAATGTTAATAATTTTAATAATGTTGATGTTTCAGCTCAAACACCTGTTGTTAATTCTCCTACTCCTATTTGGCAAAATAATTCATTTGAAATGAGAGAAGCTACACCTAATATGGTTCAAGAAGCTGCTCAGCAACAAATGATGATGGTTCAACCACAACAACAAATGGTTCAACAACCAATGCTTATGCAACAAGAAATGCCAACACAGGCTCAGTATCAAAATAATATGATACAACAACCGGTTGTAATGCAACAACAAGCAGTAGAGGTTAATCCTTATCAAGCTCAAACACAAATGATGGGACAACCAAATTTAATGGTTAATCATCCAATGCAACCAGTTCAAAATAATTATCCTGTTGTTAATGATATGTCTGATTCTTATAGGGTTGGTGCAACACCTTATGATAATATGAAAATGGAAAACCCAATTGTTTTAAAAAGACCTGAAAAACAAACAGAAGTTCAACCTGTTAAAGTAATTAAACAAGACGTTATAGAAGAAGTTGTTTATGAAGCACCAGCAAGACCAGTTCAAAAAACTTATGTTACAGAAGAAGTTGTTGGTCCTAAGGCAAAGGCTCATATCGCATCTTATGTAAATAATATTAATGCAAATGAAGGCATTGCTGTTTATAAATCAAAATATCCAAGAATGGATATGTTTGAGGCAAGTGTTAAATATGAAGAAGTTCCAAATAAGGGATGGTTTTACAGAGTATATCTTTTAGGTGATGAAAAAGAACTTGATATGCTTTGTCGTGAAATGAAATCTCATGGAGATTGGTGTAAAGTGTTTAAATAAAACTTGATACGAATCTTTAAAGATGTTATCCTCTGTCTTAAGTAAATTAGATGGAGGATTTTTTTATGAATATAATCAAAATTAATACAAAACCTTATATGGATCAAAAACCAGGAACTGGTGGTATAAGAAAACAAACAAGTGTTTTTGTTAGTGAAAATTATTTGGAAAATTTTTTACAAGCTTCATTAAATGTTAGAAAAGCTGTTGGTGATGATTTGAAATCTTGGGTTGTTGGTGGTGATGGAAGATATCCTTGTCGTGACTTTCTTCCAAGGATTATAAAGCTTCTTCTTGCAAATGGTATTGAAAAGATTTTTGTGGTGGGTCGTGATGTAACTGCTCCTACTCCTGCTATATCTCATGTTATAAGAAAATATAATACAGATGGTGGTTTTATATTGTCTGCTTCACATAATCCGGCTGGTTTAAATGGTGATTTTGGTGTAAAGGTTGAAATGTCAAATGGTGGTGGTGCACCGGAAAGTATTACAAATGCGATTGCAGATGAAACAAAAGTTATAAATCATTATTTGTCTTTGGATATTACTGATGAAGAGGCATTAAAACTTGATAACATAGAATATCTTGATCCAATAAAAGATTATGCGGATTTAATGGAAGAAATGTTTGATTTTGATGCAATAAGAGATTGGTTTAAAAGTGGTAAGACATTTTTATTTGATGCAATGAATGCTTCAACTGGTCCAACAGCTTATGAAATATTCGTAAAAAGGCTTGGGGCTGATGAAAAATCAATTTTAAGAGGAGAGGCAATGGATGATTTTGGTGGGCTTCACCCTGAACCAAATCCAACATATGCATCTGAAATTTATAATGATATGATGATGGGAAAAGCAGATTTTGGTGTTGCATGTGATGGTGATGGTGACAGAAATATGATACTTGGTAAGGAATGTTATGTAAAACCATCAGACAGTCTTGCAATTATGACAAAGTATCATAAGCTTATACCTTATTATAAAAATGGATTAAATGGTGTTGCAAGATCAATCCCTACATCAAGTGCTGTTGATTTAGTTGCAGAGAAGATGGGGCTTGATATTTATAAAACACCTACAGGATGGAAATTTTTTGCAACACTTCTTGATGCAGAAAAAATAAATTTGTGTGGTGAAGAAAGTTTTGGACAAGGAGGAGATTATATACGCGAAAAAGACGGTATATTTGCAATTCTTTTCTGGCTTAATATACTTGCAAAAACAAATAAAACAGTAGAAGAATTAGTATTAGAGATGTGGGCAGAAAACGGTCGTTCGTTTTATTCTCAGTACAGTTATGAAAATGTAGATAAAGAAAAAGCAGATAGCATTTGGAATAAAATGTTAACAGCGTCTATTGATGGAA
>CAYJFW010000015.1:0-5361 GCA_964369895.1 uncultured Bacteroidales bacterium | reverse complement strand
TCTAAAAAAGAAGTATTTAATTATACAGATCCTGTAACAGGAGAGGTTTCAAATAATCAAGGTATACAGATTTTTACAACAAATGGAGTTAGATTGTTTTTCAGACTTTCTGGAACAGGAACAGTTGGTGCAACAATAAGGCTTTATATTGAAAAATTTGAAGATGATAAGTCAAAATTTTCTATGGATACAATAGAGTATTTAAAAGATGTGTTTGGTTTGGTTGATGAAATACTTGAAATTAAACAAGTTTTTGGTGATATAAAGCCAAGTGCAATTAATTAAAGGTATTTAAATATGTGTTTTTGTTCATTTTGTATTACAACATTTATAAACCTTATTATTTATGGAAGCCTTGCTGGTATTACAGGGCTTGCATTTTTTAAGGTGAAGTATGCTTTTTATAAATCAAAAAGAGATATGGCAAAAAATAATTGCAAAATACCCAAAGATGGTGCAAAATGCACTAAACGTAAAAATAAATAGAGGTTTTAAATGTTCGAATCGTTATCAAAAAAATTGCTTAGGACTCTTGATAGTATAAGAGGTAGGGATAAAATTTCAGAGGCAGATGTAAAAACAGCCCTTCGTGAGATTAAAATTGCTCTTTTAGAAGCTGATGTGTCTTTGCCTGTTGTAAAAAATTTGCTTGCTCGTATTGAAGAGAAAGCAGTAGGTCAAAAAGTAATAGAAGATGTATCACCAGCAAATCAGATTGTAAAGATAGTAAATGATGAACTGGTTTTAATGCTTGGTGAAAAAAATGATGGTATTGATTTGGAAGGCAAGAAACCTTTTGTAATTTTGATGAGTGGACTTAATGGAAGTGGTAAGACTACTACTTCTGCTAAGCTTGCAAACTTTATTAAAAATAAATATCAAAAAAATGTTCTTATGGTTTCTGCTGATATATATAGACCACAAGCAAGAGAGCAATTAAAGCTTTGGGGTGAAAAAATTGATGTGGCTACTCTTCCTATAATAGAAGGGGAAAAAGTTGATGCAATTGTTAAAAGGGCATTGAGTGAAGCAAAAAATTTTGATGTTTTAATTATTGATACCGCTGGTCGTGTTCATATTGATGATGATTTGATGAAAGAAATTGTTGATATTAAAAAACTTTCAAATCCTGATGAGATATTACTTTCTGTTGATGCTTTGACTGGTCAAGACGGTGTTAATATTGCTTCTGCTTTTAATGAAGCATTATCTTTAACTGGTATTGTTATGACAAGAATTGATGGTGATGCAAGGGGTGGGGCTGCGCTTTCGATGAAAGAAGTAACAGGTGTTCCAGTTAAGTTTTTAGGAAGCGGTGAAAAACAAGATGATTTTGAACTTTTTTATCCAGATAGAATTGCTAGCCGTATTTTAGGAATGGGAGATATTGTATCCTTGGTTGAAAAGGCACAAGAAAAAATTGATGCATCAGAAGCAGAAGAACTTGCAAATCGTATGATGTCTGGTCAATTTACATTTGAAGATATGTTAAATCAATTTAGACAAGTAAAGAAAATGGGAAGTATTGGCGGTTTGATGAAATTTTTGCCAGGAATTGGTGGTATGATGGAAAAACTTCAATCCGCTGGTATGAATGATGATATGATGAAAAAACAAGAAGCTATAATACTTTCTATGACTATAAAAGAAAGAAGGAATCCTGAAATTCTTCTTTTGGGGCGTAAAAAACGTATTGCAAATGGTGCTGGTGTTTCAATGGGGGATGTTGAAAAACTTATTAAACAGTATCAAAAAACAAAGACTGTTATGGAACAAATGAATAAAATGGGTGGGCTTAAAGGCTTGATGGCTATGGCAAAACAGATGCAAGACAGTGGTGAATTTGCAAATATGCCTGATTTAAGTTCATTAAAATTATAAAAATGCTTGAAAATTTGTTTTTTTATATTATAATGTCTTTGTTTTATAAAAAATCTACCTAAGCAGATGTGGCGGAACAGGTAGACGCAAGGGACTTAAAATCCCTCGGGCATTAAACGCCCGTGCCGGTTCGATTCCGGCCATCTGCACCATTTTTTTTAGGAGAGTCTTGTTTGAAAAAAAAATTACTGGCCTTCGTTATTATTTTATCAATTCTGTTTTTTGGAAAAGAATCTTTTGCGAATAATGTAACAGATTTTTTTATGGTTGAAAATTTGCCTGTTTCTGCTACTGCTTATTCATCAAGTGAAGCGAAAAAGAGAGCTATTAATTATGCAAGGCAAAGGGCTTTTAATATTGTTTTATCTCGTCTTATTAAATCAGAAGATTTTGATGATGTTTATATGCCATCAGATTATGATATTGAAAAATTTGTTCAGGCATTAAAACTTAATAATGAAAAAACATCATCTACAAGCTATAGTGCGGATATTGATATAAAGATAAATAAAAATTTGATGCATGAATTTTTGGATAACCAAGATATTAAATTTTTAAAAGATTTTCCACCAAGCACATTAGTCGTTTTTGTTAATGGAAATAGTTTTGGTTTTGAAGATAAGGATTATGGAAATGAAAATGTTGTTCCTTTTGTTTTATTTAAAGAAACAGACGAACAACGTGATTTTATTGTTAATTCTTCTTTAAGTGATCTTTCATCAATTCTTTCAAAATATAATGTTAGCAATGTGATTATTGTAGAAGAAAATTCTGAAGGTGAAGAAATTATAGTTTCTTTTAAAGATATGCTTTTTGGTATGGTAAATATGTTTTCAACAACAAGTGATGATTTTGTAAAAGATTTTGTTACAAATGTTAATGATTCATATAAGCTTGCAACATCAGATATGAAGTTAAGTAATAAAGTCTCTATGGTTGTGCCTCTTTTTAATCTTTCAGATTGGATAAGTTTTGAAAAAAAATTGGCAAGTATAAATGATATAAAATCTTATAATGTAGTTGCTCTTAAACATAACAAAGCGCAAATTGAAATTGAATATAATTATGATATTGATTCTGTTGTAAATGAAATTAAAAAGCTTGGTTTTTTTATTGAAAAGAAAATTGATCCAACAAATAATAATTATTACTTGATGATTGAAAGATAGATAATATGCAACAGCTTCCTTTGATTTTAGAACATAGACGTCTTTTGGGTAGAGAAGATTTTCTTGTTTCAAATTGTAATAAAGAAGCAGTTGAATGGATTGATTTATATCCGGAATGGAATGAAAATAATGTTATTGTTATGGGGGATAAAGCCTCTGGAAAAACTCATATTGCTTGGCTTTTTGGTGAAAAAAGTGGTGCAAAAATTTATGATATATCAGAAATTGAAGATGAAATGTTTTCAGATATTGTTCCTGTTGATGGTGCTTTGGTTATTGAAAATATTGATTTAGGTATTGGAAATTATAATCTGGAAGAAATTTTATTTCATATTATTAATTATGCAAGAGAATGTAACACAAAACTTTTTTTTACAACTACTTTAAATTTAAAATTAAAAGATTTTAAAATAGAAGATTTGAAAACAAGATTACTTGCTTTTGTTGTTGCAAATATATATTCTCCAGATGATGAGTTTTTAAAATCGTTGCTTGTTAAACAGTTTATGGAAAGAGATATTATTATAGCGCCAGAGGTGATTGATTTTACAGTAAAGAATATTCCAAGGGATACAATGTCTGTTAAATATTTGGTTGAAAAATCTGATCTTCTTTCTTTTGAAGAAAAAAGAAAAATCACAATTCCTTTTATTAAAAAAATTATTGATGAAATTGTTTAGTTGTTTTTAATTTTATTTCTTTAAGATTTAAGCTTCCTTCTCTTATACAAATCAAATCTTTGTTTCTTGCATCAATTATTGTTGATGGTATTCCTGATAATTTTTCAGTGTTTTCAAGTATTATTATTTTTTTTCCAAATATTTTTTCTGCATCATCAGATGTTAAACAAGATTTTTCACCGCTTTTATTACAGCTGGTTGATACAAAAGGAATTTTTATATCCTTTAAAATTTTATTTAATACTTTATTTTTTGGAATTCTTGCTCCGATTGTTTCATTTTGTATTGTAAATAAAGAAAGGTCATTTTTTTTATTTGTATTTAAAATAAGGCTTAAGCTTCCTGGCATAAATGTTTTAATTAAAAAAGTTTCAAGTTTATTTAATTTTGCATATTTTTTTATTGATGTTATATTTGCGAAGTTTAAAAGTAATGATTTTTTTTCATCACGTTTTTTAAGTTTATAGATTTTTTTTATTGCATTGTTGTTGTTTGCAAGACACCCAATTCCAAAAACAGTATCAGTTGGAAATATTATAATTTCTCCTTTTAAAAGTTCGGATTTTATTTTTTCAATATTTTCTTTTGTTGGTTTAAGTATCATTTTATTCCTTGACCCATTTGTCTTTATAAAGTATTATATATCATAATAATTAAAATAAAAAGGGTTTTTAGATATGAAAATTTTACATATTATTGATGATAAATATTTTGAAACCCATAAAAAAACTATAAGTGAACTTATTCTTGCTTTGTCGGATAATGGAATTACACAAAAAATTTATACTAAAGATAAATTTGATTTAGGTTTTATTTCAAATGTTTGTGAAGTTTTAAGGTGGAAAATTTCAAAGAAAGGAAGTGTGAAGCTTTTTGCTGCAAGGTTTAAACTGTGGCTTTTAAATTCTTCTTTTTCTCCTGATGTAATTATTAAATGGGGGCAAACAGCAAGACAAATTGTTAAAAACTCTCCTTGTGTTCAAATTTCATTTTTAAATGAAAGGGAAAATTTATCATCTGTTGATAATGGGGATTATATTGTTACAAATAATGAGGATGTTTTTTCTTTTGTAAAAGAAAATGGGTACAGTGGGGCTAAGTCATTTTTGCTTACACCTTTTGTTTATCAATATAAAAACAGCCAAGTTTTATCAAAAAAAGATTTTTTTATTCCTGAAAAGGCAAATGTTGGATATATTGCTGGTACGTTTGTTAAAAATATTGGATATGAAAAAGTATTTGATGTTTTGGGTGTTGTTGATGATACATATTTTTTTGTTTGTGGAAATGGTCCTGATGAAGAATATGTAAAAGATTTTGCGCTTCGTGTTAATTTAAAGGCAAGGTCAAGATTTGTAAGTGATATAGATAAAAGTTTTTCACTTCTTTCTTTTTGTAAATTTGCATTTCTTCCTTTTGATGATAGTGAGCTTTCAAAATATATTTTAGAGGCTCAGATGCAGAAAAAATTAGTTATTACAATTAAAAATCCTATATCAGAAGAATTGGTAAAAGAAGGTAGAACAGGTTTTTTTGTTCCAAAATCAGATATGTATTTAATTAAGAAAAAATTAAAAGAAGTTTTAAAATTAAATGAAGAAGATATTAAATCAATAATTGATAATGCATAT
>CAYJFW010000014.1:8606-8905 GCA_964369895.1 uncultured Bacteroidales bacterium | reverse complement strand
TTCTCCAACCTTCATCTTCTAAACCTGATGTCATATTAACTTTTGAAAGAAGTATTTCCCATAATTCTTTTTTACCACCTTCTAATTGTTTTATAATATTCTCATCCAAAAGAAGGGTTTCATCATCCAAATTAATATTTTGCTCCGCTCCTCTAAAACCTTTTTTTCTATCAAAATTAACAAGAGCTTTTCTTAAAACATTTGTTGCAGTTTTTTGATATTCAGGATCAACAGTTGTTCTAACAGCTAAACCACCACCATAAAGTTGTTCTTCACCATAAATATTTGAAAGATGTTTT
>CAYJFW010000014.1:1605-8596 GCA_964369895.1 uncultured Bacteroidales bacterium | reverse complement strand
CTTCTGAAAAATAAAGAGAATATTTTTGATTTTTTGAAATAAATGTATCACTTACTTCAATATCATCAGCCTTTGCAAAATCAGCCTCTTCTTTTGAAATATATCCATCCTCTAACATTCTATCCAAAACCCAATTACGTCTTATAATTGCCCTATCTTTGTGTGTTACAGGATTATAATTATTAGGAGCCTTTGGAAGAGCCGCCAAAAAAGCACTTTCAGCCAAAGTCAATTCTTCCAACGATTTGTTAAAATAATTAAGAGCCGCCGCTGCAACACCATAAGATCTGAAACCTAAAAATATTTGATTAAAATAAAGTGTTAAAATATGTCTTTTGGAAAAGGCACGTTCCATTTTTAAAGCTAAAATAATTTCTTTAATTTTTCTTGTAAATGATTGTTCACTTGATAAAAAGAAATTTTTTGCAACTTGCTGAGTAATTGTTGAAGCACCAACCATTCTTGCTCCACCACCCAAAAGTTTATTTTTAACATTAACAATAACAGCACGAGCAATACCTGTTAAATCAATCCCAGAATGAGTCCAAAAATTTTTATCCTCAGCAGATATAAAAGCATTAGCAAGATTTGGAGGCACATCTTTTAACGGAACATAAATTCTTTGTTCTGTTGCATATTCAGTCAACAATGTTCCATCACCTGTATAAAACCTACTTGTAACAGGTGGCTTATATTCAGATAATTGATTATAATCAGGAAGATTAACACCATATTTCATAAAAACAAAAATAAAAACAAACAAAGACAAAAGAGAAAAGAAAAACATAGACATAAAGAAAAGTTCTAATTTACTTTTCTTTTTCTTTGATTTTGAAATAATTTTTTCTTCTTTTTTAAGCTCTGTTATTCCGTGATTAAATTGTTCCATTTCCGCCTCTTGTAAATTTTATTTTTAAGTATTCTATCTTTTAAAATTAAGTCTTGCAACATAAAAATCAATCAATTGAATGAAGACTTAATCCATTCCTTGCCAGCCATTTTTGTGGCGCTTCAATATCCCCCTCATAGATATTTTTAACCTCTCTCCAAAATTTATATGAATGATTAAGATGTGAAAGATGCGCAACTTCATGTGCCACAATATAATCAACCACAAAAATTGGCGCAAAACAAAGCCTCCAAGAAAAAGCAATATTACCATTACTTGCACAACTTCCCCATCTTGAAACAGTATCTTTTACACTAATATTTCCAAGCTTTATTTTTTGTGATTCTTCACTAAGTTTTGAAATATAAAATTTCACTTTTGCTGTAAAATATTTTTTTATCTCTGTTTTAAAAAAATCTTTAACTCTTCTATTAAGATAAATTTCATCACCACTTACAAAAATATATGAATTTTCAAACCATACGCCACGCCTTGCATTTGGTATATGTGATATTTGATATTCTTTTTCAAGAAAAGTTATTTTTGCACCATCTTTTATAATTATTTTTGAAGGTATTTTTTCAATCTGTTTTGCAACCCAATCTTTTTTGCTTTCCAAAAATTTAACTGCTGTTGACTTTAATACATAATAAGGAAAAGTAACTTTAACAATTTTCTTTTGAAGATGAGGTGTAATTTTAATAGATTTCGAATTAATAGATCGTAAAAATTCTACTGGAAAAATATCACTACTTCCATCCCCCCTTTTTATAACAAAAGAATATTCAAAAGCCTTCATTCTATGGTAACTCTGCTATACCTTGTCTTGCAAGCTCATCAGCTCGTTCATTTTCAGGATGACCACTATGTCCTTTTATCCAATGCCAAGAAATATCTTTGTTTAAAACAAGCTTATCAAGCTTAACCCAAAGATCTTTATTTTTAACAATTTGTCTTTGTGAATTTTTCCACCCTTTTTTCTTCCAAGTTTCAATCCATTCAGTAATGCCTTTTTGAACATATTGGCTATCAGTCCAAATAGAAATCTTCTTTTTTATCCCATGAACATACTCCAACGCCTTAATAACAGCAGTCAATTCCATTTGATTATTTGTAACTTCAGGAGCCCCACCATGAAGCTCAATTCTTTCTTCATCACCATCTAAAATCAAAACACCCCAACCACCAGGACCAGGATTTCCACTGCACGCACCATCAGTATAAATTATAATTTTTTCATTCATTTTCTTGCATTTTCCTAAATTTTATTGTTATATAAGGATATTAAGACAAAGGAGAATAAAATGCAACAAAAAGAAATTGAAATTTTACAAAATATGTCAAACGCTGTTCGTTTTTTAAGCACAGATATGATAACCAAGGCAAAATCTGGACACCCAGGCCTTCCAATGGGTACAGCAGAACTACTTACAACACTATTTTCAAACCATTTAAGATTTAATATAAATAAACCAAAATGGGAAAACAGAGATAAATTTATCCTTTCCGCAGGACACGGATCAGCAGCTCTTTACAGCCTTATATTTTTAACTGGTTACAAAGATATAAATTTAAATGACATAAAAAATTTCAGACAATTACATGCAAAAACTGCAGGTCATCCTGAATATGGTCACTTAGAAGCCATTGAAACAACAACAGGTCCACTTGGCCAAGGCTTAGCAACATCTGTTGGCATGGCAATATCTGATAAAATAAAAGCTTCAAAACTTGGAAGTGATATAATAAATAATAAAATTTATGTGCTTGCAGGCGACGGTTGCCTTTCAGAAGGTATATCAGAAGAAGCAATATCACTTGCTGGAACACTTAACCTTAACAATTTAATTGTTCTTTGGGACAATAATAATATTACAATAGACGGTAAACGTGAACTTTCAAACAAAACAGATATGAAAAAAAGATTTGAAGCAAACGGCTGGAATATTTTTGAAATTAAAGACGGTTATAATTTTGATGAAATTGATGAAGTTTTATCCATGGCAAAAAAATCATCCAAACCTGCTTTTGTTGATGTAAAAACAATTATTGGAAAAGGCTTTGTACCTGTTGAAAACACAAGCGGCATTCATGGATCCCCACTATCAGAAGAACAAATAATTGAAGCAAAAACATCTTCAAATTACCCAACAACACCTTTTGAAACACCTGATGATGTTTTAAATAATTGGAAAAAAATATCTTCTAAATATGATGAAGAATTAAATAACTGGAATGAAAAAGTTAAAAATCTTTCAACTGAAAAATCTGATTTCTTAAATTCACTTTACTCTGACACATCTGATTTAAATGAAGTATTTTTTGAAATAAAAAAAGATTTTATAAATGAAAATTATGACAAAGCAACCAGAAATTCAAACGGTATAATTCTTGAAAAAATAACTCCATTAATAAAAAATCTTGTTGGTGGTACTGCGGATTTGGCAGGACCAACTGTTGTTAAAAATAAATATACATCACCTATATCACCTGATAATTTTGATGGAAATTTTGTTTATTATGGTATCCGTGAACACGAAATGGCTGCTGCATTAAACGGGCTTTGCCTTGGCGGTTTTAAACCTTATGGTTCAACATTTTTATCATTTGTTGATTACTTAAAACCAGCACTTCGCCTTTCATCAATTATGAATCAAGGTGTTATAAACATACTAACACATGACAGCATTTTTATTGGTGAAGACGGAACAACCCACCAACCAATTGAACAATTTGCAATGCTACGTTCTCAGCCAAATCTTAATATGATAAGACCAGCTGATGCTGTTGAAGTAGCGGAAAGCTGGCAAATCGCATTAAAAAGCAATAAAACTCCAACCACACTTTTATTTTCAAGACAAAATACTCCTCTTTTAAGAAGTGTTGCGACAAAAGAAAATATGGTTTCATATGGTGCATATATCATAAGCGATTTTGATAAAACAAAAGAAAAGTTAATAACAATAATATCAACCGGAACCGAAGTTGCTTTATCAATCGAAGTTCAAAAGATATTAATGAAAGAACATGATATTAATGCATGCGTTGTTTCAATGCCGTCACAATATTTATTTGAAAAACAATCTGATGAATACAAAGAAAGCATTATTGATGATGAAACAATAACCATATCTATTGAAGCCGCATCAACATTCGGTTGGGCAAAATATGCTGAAATAAATATTGGATTGGATGAATTTGGTACATCCGCACCAGAAAAAGATATAAGGGAACATTTTGGTTTCACGCCTGAAAAAATTGTGGAAAAAATCTTAACCGAAATAAAATAAAAACAACTTATTTATAAAATAAAAAACCTCCCAAACGGGAGGTTGATTTTTTAACCTAGAATGTTGTCCAACCAATCTTTTTCGCCTGTTGATCAGAAAGTATCATATTACCTTCCGCAGGATTTCCAAGATAACAACTTCCTGTCATAACACCTTTGTTTTGACCCATTTCCATAGCAGTAGTCGCAATCTTTGTACCACTGTTAAGAAGAAGCTGAGTACCAGAAGAAATCGCACCTTGAACTGAACTGTCTGCTCTTTCTTTTAAATCATCATATCCTTGCTTCGCATCATTAAGAGCAGTCTGATTAGTATTATAATTTGTCATAGCAGTGTTATATGCATTATTATGAGTATTAGATTTATACATCCAATTATCTCCGCCATCAGCTGTTTTATCTGTCATAAGACTATCAACCATACCTTGAAAAGGATCTACTGAACCTGTTGTACCACCACCACTTACTCTTTTAGTATAAGTTCCAGCAGAACTATTCCATGAACAACCACTTTGTTTATCAATTACAGATATACAAATATATTGACCAGCATAAATTTGAGAACAATCATAAGCTCCAGAATTACTAGATTGAAGCTCTTGTTCAATAGTAACATTAGAAGTTCCATATACCATACTTTTTTTAGTAATATTACAAGCTTCTACTCCCCCTGTACTTCCACCACCACCTGTAAAACTATTTAAACTATTTGCAAGTTGAACTTGTGAAGCATAACCTCTAATAGCATTAGCTTGATCTTCTCTGTATGCCATATCTTGAAGCTCATCAAATTTTGTATGTTTTTTAACAAGCTCGCTTTGTTTTTCCATACGTTTAATTTCATTCGCATTATCAATTTGCACATAACAAGGCTTGCTTCCTAAATCCTTTGGTGTTTTTGTTGACATTCCAGCCGATGAACATAAAGCATCATCCCAATCAATAGAACAATCAGAACCTGTTTCACAATAATGTCCCGCAATATCACTTTTTGGAGGAAGAGCAGCACATGAAGGATCTTTTTTCAAATCTTTTTCTTTACCATATTTACGTCTAGTTATTGCACAAGCCTCATTCAAAGATGTTCCATTAAATGCATATATGATATTACCCAAAGTTTGGTCTGCTTCTTTTAATTCATTGTTTGTTTGAACCGCATCAACAATCGCAAATGTAGTTGTAAGACCACCCATAACAGCTTCTATAACAGAAGAAGTCATAGCCATCTGTTGTTCAATGCTTGCTTTTTGTTCATATTCCATTTGCTGAGCAGAAAGCCCAAAAGCAGAATAAGAACAAGTCACAGTATCATCAATATAAAAAGTCCTTGAATTACTTTGAACAGTTTTTATTTTGCCATCCTTTGCTTCTTCTGGTGATTTTGCAACATAATATATTTCAAATTTACATCTTCCACCTGATTTTGTTGTACCAACTTTTTTACCACCTGCATCATTACATGCTTGTGTAAAATAACTTTCAATTGAACTTTCAAGAGATGCTCTTGCCATATTTCTTACATTATCAGAAGATGCAGAATTTAAATAAGTTTGACATGTTTCATCAACTGCCAAATATTGACCAACATCTTCAGAAAAACATTTTTCATAAGGAATTTCACCATCACAATATGGTCTTACACAATCTTGTAATTTATATTTAAGTGTTTCTGCTTCTTGTGTTTCAAGAACTGCTAATTCTTCTGTTGTAAGTGCAGTAGTAGTAGTGGTGGTGGTTGTCGTTGCAGAAGGAGAAGCCTCAACAGGATCCCTTAAAGATGTTGATGATAATGGCACTAATGCCGCAGAAGAAGAAGATGATGATGATGAACCTCTACTTCCAGTTGTTCTCCTACGAGTAGTAGTAGTCCTTGCAAAAACATCAGTAAACCCAGCAAAGATTCCCAATAAAACCAAAACAGAAATAACGGTATTTTTCTTCCCTATTCTCATAATATCCTCCATATTTAAAATCATTATAACATTTTTAATAATGCTTGTAAATATGTTTTTTAACAAAAAAAGAACCTTTTTAATTAAACACAATTATTATATTTATCTTCCTTGCTCTAAAATATCAAAAGCTTCAGAATTTAATTTTTCTGCATTTTTATTAAGACCAGAAGCTCTTTTTTCTATCTCCAAAGCATCAGAATTGTTTTTATTTATCTTTGAAGATAATTTTTCAACCAAAACTTTTCCATTAAATGCATTCATATTATTTTCAACAGCATTATCATGAGATTTCAAAGCATTTGCTTTTCTATTTTTTGCCTCACTTAGCTCTTTTTTTGCTTTTTCAACAGGGGTTTTATAAGAAGCTGTTTTATTCACTTTTTCTTTTTCAGATTTAACATTTTCTGATGAATAAGTTTCTTCTTTAGCTTTGTTTTCTGCCTTTTTAGTTGCCTCTTCAAATTTTTTATTTTCAGTCTGTTTTTGTAAATCTAACAGTATCTTTGAAATTTCATCAACAGACAAACTCCAAAAATCATCCATTTCAACTCCCAAGTCTTTCAAGGAAGTACCATTTATATTAAAATCTTGAATTCGTCCTCTCATCTCTTCAAATTTTGCTTTTTTCGGATTTGATTGTATTTGAGAATTTGAATAAGACGCTAAAACAATAGCCATTTTTTCAGCAAACAAAGTTGTTTTTATATTAAGATTAAGCACAAAAGGAACTTCTTCTTTATCATTCATATAAGAAAGAGTTGATGAAAAAGTATGTTGAACAGATTTTGTTTCTAACACACCTTTTTTATGCGAAATGTTAAACACATTATCTTCTTCTTTTGCAGTAATTTTATCAGT
>CAYJFW010000014.1:0-1570 GCA_964369895.1 uncultured Bacteroidales bacterium | reverse complement strand
CCATCAAATTCAACTTGATCTCTGCCATCACTATCTTCTTTAACTTTTACATTTTTTCTAACATCTTCTTCTTTTTCTTGTGTTTCAAATCTTGATACAACATAAGAAAGAGGATGAGAAAATTTAGATTTATTTTTCAAATCATCATTTTCTTCTTCATTCATTGACGCAGAAGAACTAAGTTTTTCATTTATTCCCCAAGAAAAAATATTTCTATCAGATGTTTTTTCACCAACAGGAACAAGATTATTTCCATTTGAAACAACCAAACTATTTTCAATATTTTTATTATCATCCACTATTTCAAATTCTGCATCTTCAATACCATCAGAATACAAAGAATCAACTAATGAATTTAAATTATCAAAAGAAACTTGTTCATCCAAGAAATAATATGGATTTTCTTTGAAAAAATCTGGATTTTTTGAAATAACACCTTCAATTTTTCCCATATCTTTTGATATTGCAGGGATATAAGTTTTATCAATTAAAGTTTCTAAATCTGATAAAATAGTTACAATATGATTTGCATCATTATCAATTTTGCTAAGCTTCACAATAATAAGAGCCAAATAGCTTTCCCAATTATCAAGAACATTCATACCCAAAATTTGATTTTTAATATTTTCATCTTTAACATTATTAAAATTAGAAATAAATCCATCAACTTGGTTCATAAAATTTGCAATTTTAATTACTTTTTTAGTATAAGCAAATTCAGTAGAAATCTCTAAAAAATCAACCAAATTTAAACCATTAACAATTTTTTCTTTAATATCAACTTGTTTAATATCTCCGTTAAGATATTTATTTCTATATGCAAAACTTGAAATATCATCAATTGATTTAGATAAAACATCAACAACATTAAATTCTTTTTTATCACTTGAATCTTTTTCAAATTCAAAATTATTTTGTTTTGAAATATTATAAGTTTTCAATAAATCTTGAAAAACAACATATGTCCCTAGCGAAGCTTTTTGAAAATCTTCTGTCATATTTTTAAGATGAGTTGCTAAATTATCCAAACCTGCATCAAGCATTTCTTGATACAAAGTTTTAAGCATATCTTCATTAGGTTCAATACCAAAAAACAATCCTGGCGCAATTTTATCACCTTGTAATTTTTCATCCCCATCATCTCTTACATAAGGGGCAACAATTAACTTTAATTCATTTTCTTGTTCTTCAATTCTATTATCCATGGTATAAACAATAATTGTATCTGCTCTTTGTGTAGCACTACCTATACTATTAATAAATTTATAACCGCCATTATATTTTAAAACAAACTCTTCTATTTGTTCAAAAAGCGATGGATGAAAATCAACATTTAAAACAAATCTATGTAAATCTTGTGGTTTATTTTTTAAATCAATATCAAATTGTTCTGAATATTTATGATATAAATAATCACCTTGATTATAAAGCCTTGCAAATTTCCCTTGCGGATCTTGTGTGGTTTCGTCATACCCACCAAACCCCTGATCAAATTGAACAATCCTTTGCTTTTCTTCTTCTGTTAAATTAATTTTTGATGGAATATTAACAAATCTTAAATAAGAATAAT
>CAYJFW010000013.1:0-9345 GCA_964369895.1 uncultured Bacteroidales bacterium | reverse complement strand
TTTAATAACAAATTTAACAAATGCAGGTATTAATGTTGGTACTATTGATGCTGTTGGTAATGATGATGTGGTTGTTATAAATTCTGCTACTGTTGATTTATCTTTTAATAATGGGATTATTACAAACACAAAAATTACAAAACACCTAAGCAATAATACAACACAAATTTCTAATTCTGCTTCTTTAAATAAAGATATTGATACTTTAACAGCTGCTGACATTAAATCTATTGTATCTGATAATGTTGCAATAACTGTAAATGTTCGTGATGCTGACCCATCATCAACTGAAGACCTTTCTTTTAAACAAGGTTTAATAACAAATTTAACAAATGCCGGTATTACCATCGGCACTATTGATGCTCTTCCTGATACTAATTTAACAATTAATACTGATTATACTATTGAAACTCACAATCCTGCTGATTTTAATGGAATGGATGTAACAATATCATTTGATCCATCTGTTGAAAAATTTGATATAAATAAACTTGTTGAATATAAAAATAATTTAACTGCTGCTGGTGCAAATGTTTCTTTTGATTTTTCAAATGTAAATGATGTAAATGAAGTATCAATTGATTTAACTGATAATATTGGATATATGAATGAACTTTATAATACTACAGAAGCAGAAGTTCAAAATTTAAATACAGGCACATTTAAGGATAAACATATTATTCCAGGCCTACTTTCTGTTAGATCTTATATGCTTTTAAATGATGGCTCTGATAAGTATATAAAACAAGCTTTTGTTATAAATGGTAGTGAAAGACACCTTAGTGTTAACACAACAAGTTATGATGTTGGTGGTTATAAAGCTGGTATTATAATGGAAGATAAAAATTCATCTGTTGACTTTTCTGATGGTGTAGAATTTATTACAAATCTTGAAAATTCAATCCCTTTAGAAGATGTTAAATATGTTAAAGATTTTATTTTGGGAAATGATGATATTTCAACAGAAGAAAAAAGACTTTCTTATAGTAAACCTTTACCAAAATTTAGTTTAAAAGTAACTGATGGTTTTTCAGATCATAGTAATCTTTATGGTATAGGAATTGATCATATTGTTGCACTTTATAATGAAAAGGGGCAATCTTCAAAATTTGACTTTTCTTCATCTTCTGCATTGGATTTTGATGCAGAGACTTTCTTAGGCAATAATACAATGTATACTGGAAACGGCGAATATAACCAAGGTTCTGCTTATAAAATGCATATTGATATGTTAAGATATGTCGAAGGAGAAATTAAAAACGTTGAAGTTTCAGGAACTCATTCAGGCGATAAATCTACTGTACATAACTCAAACGCATATGGATTTACAAATGTTTATTTCTCATCTGATTTATCTGGTATTGAATTAGGTGATTATTTTGCTGCAGGTGTGCTTTATTTTAAAACTTCACCAAAATCATTACCAACTTCTTCAAAACAAGGTTATATAATTCTTGAATCTGTTGGTTCAAATGATATCATAGATGTAAATAATGTTCATACACTTGATATTTCAAAAATAACAAATTCAACTGATCTTGCAAACCTTGAAACAATAGGCCTTTCAACTGCAACCATTAAAGAACTTTATGTTAAAGATCTTGCAAGTCTTATTAGTTTAGATTTTATATTAAATGAATCGGAAGATAGAATTATTTATGTAAATAACGCTTCAAATCATGTTCTTTCTTATACAGATTCAGTAGAAGGTAAAAGAAGTAAAAACCCAGGAAATGTTTTCTTAAATGCAACAAGACAAGCATGGGAAGAAGCTGCTCGTGAAGGTGAAAAATAAACGGAACTCTTCCACCTGCATTAACTAATAAAATGGTTGGCAAAGTAAACCTTGAACCTACTTTTATGGATTTACTTACTGACAGACAAAGAACAAGTTAAAGAACGGAAATTCTACGGGTAACTCTGTTCTATTCAAAGCTGGTTTAATTACCAGCTTTTTTTTATACTTGAAAACTTTTCCTCTTTACCTTATATATATACAAAATCGAAAGGCAAAAAATGGATAAAATTAAAATTCGTGGTGCTCGTGAACACAATCTTAAAAATTTAAATATAGATATTCCTCGTGATAAACTTGTTGTTATCACAGGTGTTTCAGGTTCGGGAAAATCTTCCCTTGCGTTTGATACAATATATGCCGAAGGTCAACGCCGATATGTTGAAAGCTTGTCAGCATATGCAAGACAATTCCTTGATATGCAAAAAAAACCAGATATTGATAGTATAGAAGGTTTATCACCTGCAATTTCTATTGAACAAAAAACAACAAACCGCAACCCCAGATCTACTGTTGGAACTATTACTGAAATATACGATTATATGAGACTTCTTTGGGCCAGAGTAGGTGTGCCTTATTCACCTGAAACCGGTCTTCCAATTGAAAGCCAAACTGTATCAAATATGGTTGATAAGATATTAGAAATAAAAGAAGGTACAAAAATTTATCTTCTTGCACCAATCATTCGTGCAAAAAAAGGAACACACAAAACAGACTTAGAGGCTCTTCAAAAACAAGGTTTTACACGTGTTCGTGTTGATGGTGAATTTTGGGATACAGAAGCAGTTCCAGATCTTCATAAAAATCGTGCTCATACAATTGAAGCTGTTGTTGATAGGATTGTAATTCGTGATGAGATTAAGGATAGAATTGCTTCATCAACTGAAACTGCACTTAAACTTGCGAACGGTCTTATGATTGCTGAAAATGCAGATACAAAAGAGCAAATTATTTTTTCTGAAAATTTTTCTTGCCCTATATCTGGTTTTTCCATAGAAGAAATTGAACCAAGACTTTTTTCTTTTAATAATCCAGCAGGTGCTTGTCCAGAATGTGGTGGTCTTGGATTTGAAATTCAATATTCGCCGGCTCTTGTTATTCCTGATGAAAGAAAAACAATCCGTCGTGGTGCAATTGCTCCTTGGTCAAAAGATGACACAATCACACAAAATCAATACTTAATTGAATCTGTTTGCAAGCATTATAAAATAAGTATGGATAAACCATGGAAAGATTTAAAAGAAGATGAAAAAGATATAATACTTTATGGTTCCGGTGGTCGTGAAATAAAAGTTGATTGGAATGGTTGGATTGTTCAAAAAGCATATGAAGGTGTTATTGGAAATTTAGAACGCCGTTGGAAAGAAACAGAAAGCGATTGGCAACGTGGTGAAATTGAAAAATACCAAGAAAACATCCCGTGCCGACTTTGTCATGGAAAACGTTTAAATGAAAAAGCTTTGTGTATAAAAATTGATGGAAAAGATATTATTGAAGTAACCGATTTTTCAATAGAAGAAGCATATGGCTGGTTTGTTAATTTAGAAAAAAAATTATCACCCAAAAATCGTGAAATTGCAAAATCAATTTTAAAAGAAATTGTTGATAGGCTAAGTTTTTTAAATGATGTTGGTTTAAATTACTTAACTCTTTATCGCTCAAGTGGATCTCTTTCAGGTGGTGAGGCGCAACGTATAAGACTTGCATCACAAATTGGAACAGGTTTAACAGGTGTTTTATATGTTTTGGATGAACCATCAATTGGTCTTCATCAAAGGGATAATGATAAGTTGATTGAAACACTTAAAAAACTTCGTGATAAATCAAACACAGTTATTGTTGTTGAACATGACGAAGATATTATGCGTGCATCAGATTATTTAATTGATATAGGTGAGGGGGCAGGTGTTTACGGAGGAAGCTTGATTGCAGAAGGAACCCCAGCCCAAGTTATAAAAAACAAAAAAAGCTTAACTGCGAAATATTTAAATGGTGAACTTAAAATTGATGTTCCTAAAAAAAGAAGAAAGGGAAATGGTGAAAAAATCATCATAAAAGGTGCAACACATAATAATTTAAAAGGTGTTGATGTATCAATTCCTGTTGGAACTTTGACTTGTATTACTGGTGTTTCTGGAAGCGGTAAATCCTCTCTTATCTTAGATACACTTTACCCACATGCGACAAGATCAATTAATGGATCGTCAATTAATGCAGGAAAAATAAAAGATATAAAAGGAATTGAAAATTTTGATAAAGTAATTGATATTAACCAAGCCCCAATTGGAAGAACTCCAAGATCAAACCCTGCAACTTATGTTGGTGTATTTGATTTAATTCGTGATTGGTTTTCAAAACTTCCACTTTCAAAAGAAAGAGGTTATAAACCAGGTCGTTTTTCTTTTAACGTAAAAGGCGGAAGATGTGAAGCATGCCAAGGTGATGGTGTTACAAAAATATCAATGCATTTCTTAGCAGATGTTTATGTTGAATGTACTGAATGTAATGGGAAAAGATATAACCGTGAAACATTACAAGTTTTATACAAAGGTAAAAACATTGCCGAAGTTTTGGATTTAACAGTTGATGAAGCTGTAATATTTTTTGAAAATGTTCCAAACATAAAAGATAAATTATTATTATTATCACAAGTTGGTCTTGGTTATATAAAACTTGGTCAATCTGCAGTAACTCTTTCTGGTGGTGAAGCACAACGTATAAAACTTTCAAAAGAACTTTCAAAACGTGCAACCGGAAGAACTCTTTACATATTGGATGAACCAACAACAGGTCTTCATTTTCATGACGTAAAGCAGTTATTAAAAGTTTTAGACAGGCTTGTGGATACAGGAAACACAGTAATTGTTATTGAACATAATTTAGAAGTAATAAAAACAGCTGATTATATATATGATCTTGGTCCCGAAGGCGGTGATGGTGGCGGAAGTATTATTGCACACGGCACACCAGAAGAACTTGTTAAATCAAATAAATCTTATACCGCAAAATATTTGAAAAAATATTTAAATGTTAAATAAAGTTTTCTTTTGTAAGCTCACCAGATAGCAAAGTTTTTGTTTCACTTTCTGTTTTAAGGATAAGGCCTCCATTGGGGGCAAGTCCTTCAAATTTGCCTGTTATATTTGAATTATTAAACGAAATAAATATTTGCTCGCCAATTTTATACATAAATGGCTTTACTTGATTAATTATTTTTTCAAATTTTGATTTTTTGCATATATTAATATTTTCAATTAATCTTTCAAAAATTTTTTCTGCTACTTTGTCTTTGTTTGTATCTATTTCTGATTCTTTAAGAGATGTTGTTGGATAAACAGTCAAATCAGAAGAGGGTGACGATAAAACATTAACACCAATTCCAATTATTGCAAAATCACCTTCTTTTTCAATTAAAATCCCAGCAAGCTTTTGTGTGTTAAGAAGTATATCATTTGGCCATTTTATTTTTATATCAATAGGCTTATTTGCAATATCAAGTATTGCTTCAACTGTTGAAAGAGCAGTTAAAAATGAAAATTGTGGAAAAAACTTTTCTTCTTCCTTTAACATTTTTATCATAAATGTTATATAAAGATTTCCATATGGACTTACCCATATTGAATTTTTCTTTGTTGTCTTTCCTTTTGTTTGTATATCAGAAGTTATAATTGCATTTTCAGCATCTTTTTTAATTGCCAAACTTTTTGCATATTCATTAGTGCTTTCAATTGTTTCAAAATGAATTTTTTTAAAATTTTCTATTTTTATTGGCATTTTTTCCTCTTCTAATTCTTATTAGGGGAATAATTGCATAAAAGAAAACAAAGAGTCAATTATTAACTTGAATTTTAAAAAATATAATACTACCTTAAATCTTATGTTAACAAAGTTTTTTATAATGATTGTAAGAGGGTATCAACTATTTATTTCCCCAATAATAGGAGGAGAACATAGGTGCAGGTTTATTCCACGTTGCTCTGATTATTCTATTGAAGTTTTAAAAAGCTTTGGTATACTAAAGGGAAGTTATTTAACTTTTAAAAGAATTTTAAGATGTAATCCGTTTTTTAAAGGTGGATTGGAGTACCACCCAAAAAAATTGAAAGGAAGAAATAAAATGGAAAAAAATATAACACCAAATAAAACACAAGCTAAAAAACCAAGCTTTTTTAAAACATTTTTATATGTTTTATCAGTTGTTCTTGTTTGGGAAATGGTTTTTGGTGAAAAAAAAGAAGAATTATCAACAATAAATCCATTAAGTATGAACAAAAAAGTTGAAATAAAAAGAAATCTTGTTCCTTTTGAAACAACATCATTAAAAGGTAACTTTAATACAGTAGGTTTAAGACTTGATGATATAATTTTAAAAGATTATAAGAAATCACTTGAAGAAAATAGCTCAAACATAGAGCTTTTAAAATACATAAAAGACGAAACAAAAGAAAATGAAAAATCATCATATGTTGAAATTGGACTTTTAACATCAGGAGAAAGCAATATTTCATTTCCAACAAATCTTACAAATTGGCAAGTTCTTGGAAAAGATGATAAATCTATAACTCTTTCTTGGAATAATAATAAAGGCGTTGTGTTTTTAAGAAAGCTTTCATTTGATGATAAATATATGTTAACAGTTCAAGATAGCGTTAAAAATAACTCCTCAGAAATAGTTGAATTTTTCCCATACGCTAGAGTTGTAAAAGCTCATGATGTTTCAACTCCACCAACTTCATCTCATACAGGTTTTGTTGCATATCTTAATAATGATTTAGAAGAATATGGTTATTCTGAAATCACATCAGCAAAAGAAGAAAAATTTAATTCAAAAGATGGTTGGCTTGGGTTTGGATCTGATTATTTTATGACAATGCTTGTTCCAGATCAAAATTCAAAACCTTTAACAGCAAGAGTTTTAGAAATAAGCGAAAATTCAATTCCAACACCAGAAAATAAATCAACATACAAACAATTCCAAGCAGATTACGTTCGTGATGTTGTATCTCTTAAATCAGGTGAAGATATAAAAATAACATCAAGAGTTTACATAGGTGCCAAAGAACCAGAAACAATTGCAAAATATGAAACTGAATTTTCAATACCTAAATTTGATTTGGTAATTGATTATGGTTTTTTCTATATACTTTCAAAACCATTTACACAAATATTAAAGTGGTTTTATGATTTTACTGGAAATTTTGGTATCGCAATTATTTTATTTACTTTGCTTATAAGAATAATACTTTTCCCAGTTGCGCAGAAATCATTCAAAAGCATGGAAAAAATGAAAAAAATGCAACCAGAAATAAAACGTATTAAAACACAATATGCAAATAATAAACAAATGATGAATTTGGAACTTGCAATGCTTTATAAAAAAAGCGGAGTAAACCCTCTTTCAGGTTGTCTTCCATTATTAGTACAAATCCCTGTGTTTTTTGCTCTTTACAAAGCTCTTGTGATTTCTATTGAAATGAGACAAGCTCCATTCATGCTTTGGATAAATGATTTATCTATTCCAGATCCAACAAGTTTGTTTAATTTATTTGGTATATTACCATATACTCCATATTCATGGCTTCCACATATTGGTATACTTCCAATTATTATGGGTGTTACAATGTATATACAACAAAAAATGCAACCACAAATGTCAACTGATGAAACACAAAATAAAATTATGAAATTTTTGCCAATTTTATTTACATTTATGTTTGCTGGTCTTCCAAGTGGTCTTGTTCTTTACTGGACAGTGAATAATATATTAAGTATTTTGCAACAAAAATTTATGAAATAGGGGATAATCTGTGAAGTTAAAGGATTTTTATAAAACAAAACCAGTTTTCATAGGAAGTTTTCCTAGTGTTTCTGATATTCCTTTTTCTTCAACAAATTTAAAAGAAATTGCATTCATAGGAAGATCTAATGTTGGAAAATCTTCTCTTATAAATGCAATTTTTAATTCCCCAGGTCTTGCAAAAACATCTTCAACACCAGGAAGAACACAAATGTTAAACTTTTTTGATATGCAAAAAATGCTAATGGTTGTTGATTTGCCAGGTTATGGATTCGCAAAAGCTCCAAAAGACATGGTTAAAACCTGGACTGAAAATGTTAATACTTATTTAAAAGGGCGTTCTCAATTAACTCGTGTATTTCTTCTTATTGATGCAAGACACGGCATAAAAGAAATTGATATTGATATGATGAAAATGTTGGATGCTGCTGCTGTTAATTATCAAATAACTATTACAAAATTGGATAAGGTTTCAAAAACCGATTCGGAAAAGGTTTTAAAAAACATAGAATCTATTTCAAAAAAACATCCAGCTCTTCATCCAATGATTCTTGCTACCAGCAGTGAAAAAGGTATCGGTATGGATGAGATTCGCGGCGAAATCTTCGATTTAATTAAATAAAATCTATAAAAACTCTTAAAAAATATAAATAATACCAGCCTTTTTAATGAGATTCGTTTTTAAATATCCTATTAAATTATCTAAAATATATAAGAAAAGATTCTTAAAATTATAATAAATGATTCGTTTTTTATCTTAAATTGCTTTGTAAATCTTTTAAAAACTCTATATTTATAAAAAAAGTGAAAAAAAATTTTAAAAAATAAAATATGTAAAATCAATGCGTTGCGTTTAAAAACTTTCTTTTTTTATGAAAAATTTCAACTTTTTTAAAAAATAATGGTTTTTATGTGTTGACATTTTTAAAAATAATAGTTATATTCCTTCTCACTTGAATGTTGCAGGGATGGACAACAAGGAAGAAAAAACTTCTCTTATATTTATATCTCTTCAACCTCTCCAAAAAGAAATTTGAAAAAAGTTTAACTTTTTTCTTGCATTTAAAAAAAATGTATTTATAATGTCTTTTCATCTTTAAATACAAAATTTGAATGTGATTTGATTTTTAACATAGTGAATAAGCAATCTAAGGGATGTGTAGACGGCATATGACTGTTCAACAGTTGTCTGACACTGCACATTTTTAATGACAGAAAAAAAAGCAAAAGGTAAAAGGTTATATTAGCCCTTACTTTTTCTTTAAGTTATATACATTGAAGTGCAGGATTAAGACTTACAGATTATTAAATCTAAGAGTTTGATCCTGGCTCAGAACGAACGCTGGCGGCAGGCCTGAGGCATGCAAGTCGAACGAGAAAGTTCCTTCGGGGACGAGTAGAGTGGCGCACGGGTGAGTAATGTATGGGAATCTGCCCAGAAGTGGGGAATAACAGTTGGAAACGACTGCTAATACCGCATACGCCCGAAAGGGGAAAGATTTATCGCTTTTGGATGAGCCCATATTGGATTAGCTAGTTGGTAGGGTAAAGGCCTACCAAGGCTATGATCCATAGCTGGTTTGAGAGAATGATCAGCCACACTGGGACTGAGACACGGCCCAGACTCCTACGGGAGGCAGCAGCTAGGAATATTGGACAATGGGCGAAAGCCTGATCCAGCCATGCCGCGTGAGTGAAGAAGGCCTTCGGGTTGTAAAGCTCTTTTAATAGGGAAGATGATGACGGTACCTAT
>CAYJFW010000012.1:4942-9954 GCA_964369895.1 uncultured Bacteroidales bacterium | reverse complement strand
TTCTGAAGAACAAACAGGTTCTGTTGGTGTTGTAACAATTAACTGTGCAAGACTTGGCTATAATTTCAAAGGTAACATAGAAGGTTTATATTACCAACTTGACCACCTTATGGACTTAGCAAAAACTTCACTTGAAATCAAAAGAAAAACAATTCAAAAACTTATGGATGGTGGACTTTATCCTTTCACAAAAAGATATCTTGGATCACTAAGAAACCATTTCTCAACAATCGGTATTAACGGTGTTAATGAAATGATAAGAAATTTTTCTGGTGATGAATATGATATTACTGATCCACGCGGACACAAAATGGCAATTGACCTTCTTGAACATATAAGAAACAAAATGGTGGAATTCCAAGAAGAAACAGGAAACCTTTATAACCTTGAAGCAACACCAGCAGAAGGAACAACATACCGTTTCGCAAAAGAAGATGCAAAAATATATTCAGATATAATCCAAGCAGGAACAAAAGAAGCTCCTTACTATACAAATTCTTCTCAAATTCCTGTTGGTTATACTGATGACCCATTCGAAGCTCTTGACCTTCAAGATGCACTTCAAACAAAATATACTGGTGGAACTGTACTTCACCTTTATATGGCAGAAAGAATCTCTGATTCTCAAAATTGTAGAAATATAATTAAAAGAGTATTTGAGAACTATGAAATCCCATATATAACAATGACTCCAACATTTTCTGTTTGTCCAAAACATGGATACATAGCAGGTGAACACGAGTATTGTCCTATATGTGATGCTGAACTTTTGTCAAAGAAAAATGAAGTTTAAAAACTTTAATTTTAATATTGTCAAAAGTTTAAAAAAGAAGTAAAATAAAACTATAAATAAAACAAAATAAAGGAGGATAAAATGACAGATATGTTTGAAACAAAATTAAATAACCAAGAAAGAACTAAATGTGAAATTTGGACACGTGCAATGGGATATTGTAGACCAGTATCAAATTTCAACAAAGGTAAAAAATCTGAATTTTATGAAAGAAAATATTTCACTGAAAATGCAACTCTTTCATCAATGGAAGATTGTTCTTGTGGATACAAAAAAATAGCTTAAAGAGAGATTGAAAGCCTCCTCTCGGAGGCTTTTTAATTGCCCAAACCAAAGGATTCTAATATGACTAATTCTAATATAATAGTTGGTGGTCTTGTTCCGTTTACAACAATTGATTATCCATCAAAAATATCAGCTGTAATTTTTTTACAAGGCTGCCCTTGGAGATGTATATACTGTTCAAACCCACATCTTTTTGATTTTAAAAAATCAACAGAAAAAGATAAAGATAATTGGAATTATGTTTTAGAACTTTTAAAAAAGCGAACAAAAATGCTAGATGCTGTCGTATTCAGCGGTGGTGAAGCAACACATCAAACAGATGAAATTATAGAAGCAATAAAAGATATACACGAAATTTCACCACATTATAAAATTGGACTTCACACAAACGGATGTTTTCCAGAAAAATTAGAAAAATTACTTCCACACATTGATTGGATTGGTTTAGATATAAAAGCTCCGTATGAAAAATATTATGACATTACAAAAGTTACAAACAGTGGAGACATGGCAAAAAAAGCATTGGATTTAATATTAAAAAGCGGAAAAGATTTTGAAGTAAGAACAACTGCAGATCCAACTGTTTTAACAAAAGAAGACATACTTTCAATTGCAACAAATTTATCAAGTCTTGGTGTAAAAAATTATGCCATACAAAAATTAAGACCAGTTGATAAGGATAATCCAAATAATCCACCATCACATATAATAAACCAATTTTTTACAGACAATGAATTCAAAGAAAAACTTGAAAATTTAATCGAAAATATAGAGATGAGGTTTTAGAATTAACTCTCTCTGAATTCTAAAACCCCTATTTGACAGGCCTTCCATAGGACAACGTCCACATACCCTATGGGCATGCCTGTTAAAAAAGAAATATTTTGAAACATTTCATCACACATATTTTTTTCATCCACAGACAAACAAGATGAAGTATCACAAATTTTCCCATTTAATGCCATACCTAACCTTCTTATCCAAACATCATATTTAACATCATTTATACCTAAATTTCTTGCTATATGATTTTTTGTAATCTCACCTATATAAGGAAGATTTTTAAGATATAACATTTTGTCTTCTAAATCTTTAAGCTCATAAAAACCATCTCTAAACTCATCTCTTTTATTCCAAACTTTTGAAATTGCATTTATTTTATTTTTATTTCCGAAAAAAGAAAGAAGATTCGAAGCTATCGCCTCCCCTCCATTTTTTAAAAATTCTGAAATAATTAAAAATTTTTGCTTTGCAATTTTTTGCCTAAATCCACTAGCTAAAATTACATAAATAACTTCAAATGCAAATTCATCCGCTGATAATTTAGGAGGATTAATAAGCCTTTGCCTTATAACATCAAATCCATCTTTATCTGATGCTTCACCACTTTCTATTAAATATTTTTCCATATCACAAAAAACTCCCTTATCAATTTTTGTGATAAAGGAGTTTCTGAGTTTGAAATAAACTTTTATCATTAAAGAGGTTTTCCTTCTTGAACCCAATCATTAAGTCTTGGAAGGTTTGCCTTTGCAACATCATCAATTGCCTTAAGCTGTGTCAAAACTTCTTCCATATACATCAAAGGAATTGCATTATATTTATCACTTCCGCCTTTTAAAGGCTCAGGATGAGTTTCAATAAATACGCCAGCAGTAAACCCTGTTGAAAGAGCAGCCCTTGCCACAATAGGAGCCATTCTACCTTCACCACCTGAACTATCCCCATGAGCTGCAGGAGCTTGAACAGAATGTGTTGCATCAATTATAACAGGATAACCAGTCTCTGCCATTTTTACAATACCAAGATTATCAACAACCAAAGCACCATATCCAAATGATGTTCCACGTTCTGTTAAACAAATATTTGTATTACCAGCGGCTTCAAATTTTCCAATTGTGTTTTTAATATCATTAGGCGCCATAAACTGACCTTTTTTAAGATTTGCAACTTTCCCTGTTTTTGCAATAGCAAGAGACAAATCTGTTTGTCTTATAAGAAAGGCAGGTTGTTGTATCATATCAACATGTGGGGCAATTAATTCCGCTTGTTCTTCTGTGTGAATATCTGTAATAACAGGAACATTTAATTCTGATCTTATCGCATCAAAAATTTCAATACCTTTTTCAATACCAACACCACGTTCACCATTTATTGAATTTCTGTTTGCTTTATCAAAAGAAGCCTTAAATATATAACCAATACCAAGTTTATCTGTTAATTCTTTCATATATTTACAAATTGAAAGAGCCAAATCTTTATCCTGAAGCTGGCATGGTCCTGCAATCAAAGTAAATGGCAAATCATTTCCCATAACAACTTGTTTAACTTCATTATTTCCAACTGTTACATGTTTCACGTTCATTTATCATCCTTTATTTTAAATTAAGATAGTAAGATAGTATATTCTTCCCAATAAAAAATCAATAAAAAAAATCCCTCTTTTACAAGGGATTAAATAAAAATTAAAATAATTTCTTTTTTGCTTTAAGCTTCGTTTTTTTATCAACAGGAAGTTTTATTTTCCCATCCTTAAGTTCACCAACATAAATACCCATCTTTTGTGCAGTTGAAACAATAGGCGATTTTAAATCCAAAACTCTTGTTTGTTTTTTTGCAACATCTTCTAATGTAATAGGAGTTGGTTTTCCATTTTTCATACCAATCATAACAGCACCACTTCCTTCTGCCATTAAATCTACTGCCATAACAGACATTTCAGCAGCCAACATTCTGTCATATCCATTTGGAATACCACCACGTTGTAAATACCCCAAAGAATTTGATCTTGCTTCAATTCCTGCATCATCCAAAGCCTTTGCAACATAATCAGCAGCAGTATAATCAGCTCCTTTTGGTAAAGGTTTACCATTTTCAAGTCCACAACCTTCTGCAACAACAATTAAAAAATAATCTTTTTCTTCAACAGAAATAACTTGTCTAATCTTTTTTATAACATTTGAAAGCTTATATGGAATTTCAGGAACAAGTATTACATCAGCACAAGCCCCAACACCTGAATGCATAGCCAAATGCCCAGCTGATCTTCCCATAACTTCTGTTACCATTGCACGTCTATGGCCTTTTGCAGTCCAGAAAATTTTATCCAAAGCATCAATACATGTATCAACCGCAGTTGAAAAACCAATTGATATATCAGTTCCAGGATTATCATTATCAATTGTTTTTGGAATACCAACAAATGGTATTTTTGCTTCTCCACAAAGGAAGTTTAACATATACATACTTCCATCACCACCTGTTGCAATAAGACCATCAATACCAAGTTTTTTAATTTGTTTTTTAAATCTTGGAAGCATAACTTTAACTAATTCTTCATCAGTTTGAACATCTTTATAAAGCTTTGTTTTAATCCTTCTGTATGAACCAAGAAATGTTCCACCTTGTCTTACAAAAGAATTAAACGGAAATGTTGGTGTAAAATTTATAATAGTCGGAGAATCTTCCAAAATTTTAATATCACTTAAAATACCATTAATTGCATTTTTAATACCAATTACTTCCCAACCATGTTTTTGCATTGCATATTGAGAAATAACTTTCACAGCCATATTAAGTCCTGGACAATCACCACCACTTGTAAGAACACCTATTTTTTTTGCTTTTTTTAATTTTTTAAACATATTTTCCTCTCTTAAAAAAATTTATAACTTGCAATTTAATATTATAATAAATTTATAAAATCAAGTCAAAAGGAATTTTTATTACTTTATTTTTTTTATTTTTAGTTTATACTGATATAGTTTTAAATAAGAAAGAAAAAATATGATATACAATAAAAAAGACTTCGAAGGACTAAGATTTGTTGGGAAAAAAGCTGCAGAAACACTTGACTTTATAACAGAATATATGGTTGCTGGTGTATCAACACTTGATATTGACAAACTTGTTGCTGAACACACAAAAAAACAAG
>CAYJFW010000012.1:0-4932 GCA_964369895.1 uncultured Bacteroidales bacterium | reverse complement strand
CCTATGAATTATCTTGGTTATACAAGGAATTGTTGTATATCAAAAAATGATATTATATGTCACGGTATACCAAATAAAAATGAATATCTTAATCCTGGTGATATTGTAAATGTTGACGTTACCACAATAATTGATGGTTATTATGCAGACACCAGCCGTATGTTTTTTATTGGCGATGTTTCAACTGAGGCAAAAAAGCTTGTTGATACAACATATGATGCATTAATGAAATCAATATCAATTTGTAAACCAGGAATAAATTTATCTGAAATTGGAAAAACAATTCAAACTATGTGTGAAAAAGAAGGTTATTCAGTTGTTCGTGATTTTTGTGGACACGGAACAGGAACCGAATTCCATACAGAACCAAATGTTCTTCATTATTATGAACCTAAATTAAATGTTGTTTTAAAAGAAGGTATGGTTTTCACAATCGAACCTATGATAAACACAGGTTCATACGATATGTATATGGAAAAAAATGGATGGACTGCAAGAACTATTGACGGGGGCTTGTCTGCACAATTTGAACATACAATTGGTATTACAGACAAAGGGGTTGAAATATTTACCTTATCACCAAACGGATTTACAAAACCACCATATAAAAAATAAGAAATTTGACTTTAAAAAATTTTATGTTATAAAAAATTGATATTAGGAAAGGAAATAACAAATGACAATATATGTAACAGGACACAAAAATCCCGATACTGATACTATAATTTCTTCAATCGCAGTTGCAGAACTTCTAAGACAACGTGGACATGATGCTGTTGCTGTTTCACTTGGAAACCTTAACCCTGAAACAAAATTTGTTTTGGACAAACTTGAAATTCCTCATCCTGAATTAAAATATAATTTAAATGATGAAGACGTTGCAATTGTTGATACAACTGATTTTTCACAACTTCCTGATTTAACTGGTGCAAATATTGTTTTAATCGCAGATCATCACAAACTTGGTACACTTCAAACAGCAGCTGCACTCGAAGTATATGTTCAACCTGTTGGATCAACCTGTACTGTTATTACAAACTTATTTAATTTCGAAGGAAGAGTAATCCCAAAACCAATTGCATCTGCAATGATATTTGCAATACTTTCTGATACTGTACTTTTTAAATCACCAACAACAACACCATTTGATAAAATCGCAGTTAAAGAATTAAGAAGACTTGCTGAAGTTGATAATCATCTTGATATGGGAATGGATATGTTAAAGGTAAAATCATCAATTGAAAATGAAACTGCAATCGATCTTATAAATCGTGATTTCAAAGAATTTCATATCAAAGATAAAAAAATTGGTGTTGGTCAAATTGAACTTATCGACGGAACAATGGCAGACCACAAAAAACCTGAAATTCTTGATGAAATGAAACGTATTCAAAAAGAAAACGGTTATAACTCAATAATACTTCTTATAACTGATATTATGAAAGAAGGATCCGAAATGGTAATTGTTTCTGATGAAATGAATATTATGGAAAATGTTTTCGGTGTTAAATGTGATGATAAACATTGTGCATGGGTTGACGGCATGATGAGCCGAAAAAAACAAGTCATTCCAAACCTGGAAACAAAGCTTTAAAAACTCCCCATTTGGGGATTTTTTTATTTCAAAAATATACTTGAAAAAAAATAAAGCAACACATATAATAAGTAAAAATTCAAAAAGGAGAAAAAAATGCAACACAGAGAAGTAGTAGTAATAGGTTCAGGCCCAGCAGGTTATACAGCAGCTTTATACGCTGCAAGAAATGGTAACCGCCCGCTTGTAATAACAGGAATGGAATTCGGGGGACAAATAACAAAAACTTTTGACCTTGAAAATTACCCAGGCTTCACAGAAAAAATCGATGGCATTTTTTTAACTGAACAAATGCGTAAACAAGCTGAAACTTTCGGCGCTGAAATTTTGGCTGATACAGTAACAGAAATTGATGTAAACCACAGACCTTTTACAATCAAATGCGAAAATGGAAACACTATAACTGCGGATTGTATTATAATTGCAACTGGAGCATCTCATCGCAAACTTGGACTTCCAAATGAAACAAAACTTGTTGGTCGTGGTGTTTCATATTGCGCAACATGTGATGGTTTCTTCTTCAAAGACAAAGAAGTATTTGTAATAGGAGGAGGCAACACAGCCGTATACGAAGCTCTTCACCTTTCAAACGTATGTAAAAAAGTAACTGTTATTCATCGTCGTGACAGCTTCACAGCAGAACACATAAATCAAAAACATCTTTTTGAATGCCCAAATATTTCTGTAATTTGGAATTCTTCTTTGGATGAAATTATCGAAGATAATGAAACAAAAAAAGTTCGTGGTATTAAAGTTAAAAATCTGGATAGTGGCGAAATTTCTGAATATGAAACAAAAGGTGTATTTATTGCAATTGGAAATAAACCAAACACAGAAATTTTTAAAAACTGCATCGAACTTGATGACAGTTGTTACATAAAAACAAAACCAAATTTAACTGCAACAAATATCGATGGTATATTTGCAGCAGGTGATGTTAAAAACCCACATTTCAAACAAGTTGTAATTGCAGCAGGCAGCGGTGCCCAAGCAGCAATGGAAGCAACAACTTATCTTATGTCTGTTGAAAAATTATAAGGGGTAGTTTTATGAATTTTGTAGGAGTAAGTTACGGCAGAGGAGGTCAAAAAAAACCTATTGATTTTGGTTGTGAAAATGGACCAATTGAAATTCAAAAATTATACCCAAATCACAATTGGGATATAATATCCCCAACATGGAAATTTGATGAAGAAGAATGTGAAAAAGACAGATTTACAGAAAACTTTAAAATACAAAAAATGATTTATGATTTTTTTGAAAACAAAGATGAAAATTTTATAAAAAATCATATATTCTTAGGTGGTGATCACAGTGTTAATTTTGCACACTTCAAAGCTATTGCCGACAAATTCGCATCTGATGATATTGCTCTTATTTACTTGGATGCACATTTTGATATTCACACTCCACTTTCAAGCAAACAAGAAGCATCAGGTTCTCCTCATGGAACAAATGTTCGCCATCTACTTGGCGAAGGCGATGAAAGATACATAAATCTTGGAAAAATTAAACATCCACTTAAAAAAGAAAATCTTTTCTATATTGGCCCTCGTTCTTATGAACCATCTGAATTTGAATTTGTAAAATGTGAACATATATTTTTAAGCGATAAACATGAAATAAATAACGAAGAATATTTAATTGAAACAGCAAAAAAAATAATGGAAAAAATTGGAAATAAAAAATATGTAATTTCAATTGATTTTGATATACTTGATCCAAATGAATTCTGTGCAGTCCAAGTACCAGAAGAAAATGGAATGAAAATTGAAATATTTAAAAAGATTTTACCAATTTTTAAAGGTGAAAATCTTATCTCTACTGAACTTGTTGAATTCGCACCATCGTTTGACATACTTGGAAATGCAAATTCAAATGTTAAGGATATAATTGATATTTTCCTTAAATAAGGAATAAAAATGATAAATCTGTTTTTTAAAAATAAACTATATAAAATATCTGATGTTTTAAATAATGGTAAAACAATACTTAAAAATAAAAACATCGATACATTTGATATTGATGCAAAAATACTTCTTTCTTTTGTATCAAATATTAAACATTATGAATTTATATCAAACCCTAATAAAACCATTTCAAATAAAATTTATAAAAAATACATAAACCTTATAAAACAAAGGGCTAAAAACAAACCTATTGCTCTTATTATTGGGAAAAAAGAATTTTACGGACTTGATTTCAAAGTATCCAAAGGAACACTTATCCCACGCCCTGATACTGAAACTTTAATAGATGCAATAAAAAAAGAAATTCCATCCACAACGAAAAAATTAAATATCCTTGATATGGGAACAGGAAGCGGATGTCTCCTTTTAACTTTACTTAATGAATATAAAAATGCAAAAGGTATTGGTATTGATATAAATAAAAGAGCAATCAAAACAGCGAGAGAAAATTTAAAAAACTTAAAACTTGAAAACAAAGGAAATATATTAAAACAAAGCTGGTATAAAAAATCCCCACAAAAATTAATAAAAAATAATAAATTTGATATAATAATTTCAAACCCACCATATATAAGCAAAGATGAAATTAAAAACCTTGATCCAGATGTTAAAAATTATGAACCACATCTTGCTTTATTTAGCAACAATAATGGCCTTGGCGATTATAATCAAATCGCAAAAACAATAAAACATTGGAATATTTTAAAAAACAATGGATTGATTTTTCTTGAAATTGGAAAATCCCAAGAAAATGACGTAAAAAAAATCTTTGAAGCATCTGGTTTCAAATTTTTAAACCAATACAAAGATTTAAATGGAATAATAAGGGTTATTTGCTTTCAAAACAAATAATTATCTTCCCCTGCCAACACCAACCAAAGAATCTTCTTTAACTAATTCTACTATTTTATTATAAACATCAAAACTCATTGACAAAGACTTATTTTGATTTAAAAATTTTTTCAAAACATTATCCACAACTTGTATTTCCGATCTATTATAAACTGATAAACTAATAATTTTACGCCCCATTATTTCCAAAGAAAAATAGCTTTTAAATTCATCATTTTCAATTCCAAAAAATAAAAGACTAAGCCTTTCAAGATAAAAAGGAGCAGTCAAATCTTGATTTTCTATATTTAATTCGCCTGTAAATTTTACCATAATATACCCTTTCAAATAAAAATTATAAAAATTAATGATAAAATTTAATAACAGGATATGCAATAATACTATATTCCTAAAAAGGATATGAATTATTAAAAAAAGCTTGCATTTTGAATAACATATGTTATAATCGCCCGCATTAGTTGGCACCCTTGGAGGCCACTAATGTATAAACTAACATAAAAAAAGGATTAAAAAATG
>CAYJFW010000011.1:3696-11434 GCA_964369895.1 uncultured Bacteroidales bacterium | reverse complement strand
CCTTCGTCCAAATAGTCAAGTTCGCCACCAATTGGTACGCCGTGTGCAAGCTCGGTTATTTTAACACCTGTATCGGAAATAAGATTTATTATATAGTGAGAAGTTATTTTTGCATCAACAGTTGATGGTAGTGCAAGTATTATTTCTGTTATATTTTCATCTTTTATTCTTTGGTTTAGGTTTGCAAGGTTAAGGTCTGTTGGTTCAATTCCTTGGATTGCAGAAAGAATGCCGCCGGTTATGTGATATTTACCGTTAAAAATATTTCCGCGTTCCATAGCCCAAAGAGATGATATATCAGGTATTATACAAAGTGTTGAAGTGTCTCTTTTTTCAGATGTACAAATATTGCAAGGTATTAATGTGTCAAAATTTCCGCATACTGGGCATGTTTTAATGTTTTGTTCTATATCTGTTAATGCTTTTATAAGAGGGGTTAGTTTTTCATCTTTGTTTGAAATTAAATTTATTGTTGCGCGAATTGCAGATCTGTTTCCGAATCCTTGAATTTTCGACAATGCTTTTATTAAATTATTAATTTCATCAGATTTTTGCATTAGTCTTTTTTATCCTCTTTGTGCATTTTTTCTTCTAAGATACAATCTATTAAAAGTATTTGTGCAGTTTTTTTATTGTTTTCTTTGTGAACAGATTCTTTTAATAATGTATAGATAAGAGCTTCTTCATATCCTTTTAATGTTCCACAATCAAGATATATGTCTGATTTTGAAATAGGGTATGTTCTTATAGACATTACATTTGGATTTTTTTTAACTTCTTCGTTTAGGTATTTATCAAAATGTATTTCTTGTCCGTCTTTGTCCCATAGATTATATTCTGGGGTTCCTTCTGTGTCGATTTTGTTTGCTGCTTCTTCGAGTTTTTTGCCAATTTCTTTATCGAAAATTGCCATTGTGTGGAATGCTTCGTTCGATTTTGCATTTGTAGGTTTTTCTTTGAAGATACCTTCGTCAATTATACCCCAACGGCTTGGATCTTTTACTTCACGAGTAATAAACATATTTCCACCAATATTTTCAGATATATATTTTTCAACACATCTTTGTACAGTGGATTTATTTTCTTTGTTCATTGTATTTGTTGTTATTATAATATCGTCTGGAACACGAACAACAAGATGGCGTCCGTCTGCAACTTTGTTTGCAAGACCTATTGCATGGCCTAGGCCTTTTGGTGTTGATTGTATTACATATTTAATTTCTACATCTTCTGGAATATAAAGACTTTGCAATAATTCCAAGCCAATAATATTTCCATTTTTTTTGAATTTTTCTTCGATATTTTTTTCTTTTGTAAAACATAATTGAAATGCTTCTTTTGCCTTTTCATCGCTGCATACAATTGTAATATGTTTTGCACCTGAAGAAATTAATTCTTTTATAATGTGATCAATAACTTTTCTTGATCCAAAAGGTATTAAAGATTTGTGTGGAATACCTTTTGAATGAGGATAGTTTCTTGTTGATTTGCCGGCTGCAAGAATTATAAACTCTAAGTCATTTGTTGTTAACATTTTCTTTTCCCTGTTTTACCCGTTTTTTTTGCTCCATAATTTATCAATTATTGGTTTTATAAATTCAAGATTTGAATCTTCGAATTCTGATTCAGTTAGCATTGTATAAAGCAATGCTTTTTCATAACCTTCAATGCTTCCACAATCAAGATAAGTGTCTGTGTCTTGCATACATAAAGCTTTTATTTCTGTTCCTGGATTTTCTTTTATTGCAGAATTAAGAGCGTCTGCGAATGCAAGTTCTCCTCCTACAATACCTTCTACAGCTTTGCCTTCGTCCATAAGTTTTGCCGAATCCATTAATTTTTTTGATACAGAATTGTCAAAAATAAAAAGACCAAAAGCAGCATTATTTGATTTAGAATCTTTTGGTTTTTCTTTGAAATAACCTTCGTCAATTACTCCCCAACGGCTTGGATCTTCTACGTGTCTTGTTATTCCTAAATTACCTTTACAGCCCATTTTAACATATTCATCAACAGCACGTTTATATATAGGTGTTTTTTTATATAAGTCATTAGAATTTTTATCAGCCAAAACAATATCATCAGGCCATATCATAACGATATTTCTTCCTGTGTCTTTTATTAAGTTATATACCATTCCAACTGCATGCCCGGTACCTTTTGGTGTTGGTTGTATCATGTAATTAATTTTAACATCATCTGGAATATAAAGGCTTTGTAAAAGTTCTAAGCTTTTTGTATTTCCTTTTGCTTCGAATTTGTTTTCAATTTCAGGTTCTTTTAAAAAGCATTGTTCAAAAGCTTCGATAGCAGCGTTATCAGATACAACAATTGTTATATGTTTTCCGCCTGCAATAATTATTTGTTTCATTATGAAGTCAATAACCTTTCTTGAACCGAAAGGTGTTAAAGATTTGTGTGGAATACCTTTTGAATGAGGGTAGTTTCTTGTTGACTTGCCTGCTGCAAGTACTACGAATTCCAAATTTTCTGGTGTCATTATTTGTCCTTTTTTATTAAAACTTCCTGAAATGATACTGATTTTAAAATGAAAATCAATAATATTTTGAAATTTTATATAGGTTTAACTTCTTCTTTATTTTTTATTAAAATATATTTGACAGGTTTGGTTTTTTATTTTATAATTCGGCGTATGTAGAAAATTTTGTCTCATATTCTATGTTTTATAATCTTAAAAAATCTTACAAAAAATCCAAGAAAGGCGCATTATGCATATAAAAGAACTAAGAGAAAAAAGCCCAGCTTATCTTATTGATTTGGCTGAAAAAGAAGGTATTGAAAACCCAGCTTCGTTTGATACTCAGAATTTACGTTTTAATATTTTGAAAAAAATATCACAAAAAGAATCAATAGTTTGGAAATTATGCCTGATGGGTATGGTTTTCTTCGTTCAAAAGATTCAAGTTATACATCAGGGCCTGATGATATTTATGTTGCACCAAATTGGATTAAAAAAAATAGCCTTAAAGTAGGTGATACAATAGAAGGTGTTTTAAGATCTCCTAAAAGTGGTGAAAAATATTTTGCGCTTGATGAAATAAAAACAATTAATTTTGAAGATCCAAAAAAATCAAAACACAGAGTTCATTTTGACGATCTTACACCGCTTTATCCACAAGAAAAATTTAAATTTGAAATAGAACAATTAGATCCAAAAAAACCAAATTTTACAACAAGAATTATTGATCTTGTTGCGCCACAAGGTAAAGGACAAAGAAGTTTGATTGTTGCTCCACCAAAAACAGGTAAAACAATTATGCTTCAAAATATTGCGCATGCAATTACTACTAATCATCCAGAAGTTTATTTAATAGTTCTTCTTATTGATGAAAGACCAGAAGAAGTAACAGATATGAAACGTTCAATTCAAGGAGAAGTTGTTAGTTCGACTTTTGATGAACCTGCATCTCGTCATGTTCAAGTTGTGGAAATGGTAATTGAAAAAGCAAAACGTTTGGTTGAATATAAACATGATGTTGTAATACTTCTTGATTCTATTACAAGACTTGGTCGTGCATACAATGCTGTTGTTCCAAGTAGCGGTAAAGTTTTAACAGGTGGTGTTGATGCAAACGCTCTTCAAAGACCAAAAAGAGTTTTGGGTGCAGCAAGAAATATAGAAGCTGGTGGAAGTTTAACAATTATGGGTACTGCTTTGGTTGAAACTGGTTCAAGAATGGATGAAGTTATTTTCGAAGAATTTAAAGGTACAGGTAATTCAGAAATTGTATTGGATAGAAAATTATCAGATAAAAGAACTTTCCCTGCAATTGATGTTACAAAATCAGGAACAAGAAAAGAAGAATTGTTGGTATCAGCAGAAATACTTCAAAAAATGTGGATTTTAAGAAGAATCCTTGTTTCAATGGGTGGTGTTGATGCAATGGACTTCTTACTTGATAAAATTAAACTTACAAAATCAAACGAAGAATTTTTCACTACTATGAATAATTAGTTATAGGGATTTATTCTTGAAAGAAAAAATAAAATAGTATAAAATTTAAAAATTATTATTTAAAGAAAGGTAAAAAAATGGTTGATAAAAATAAACTTATGTGTGATGGAAACGAAGCAGCGTCAGATATATCTTATAGATTGACTGATTTAGCAATTATTTATCCTATTACACCTTCATCTCCTATGGCTGAAAATTATGAAATGTGGAGTGATAAAAAATTAAAAAATGTTTTTGGGCTTGTTCCAGAAGTATCAGAAATGCAGTCTGAGGCTGGTGCTATTGCTGCGGTTCATGGAGCTTTGCAAGCAGGAAGTTTGGCAACAACATTTACAGCATCACAAGGTCTTCTTTTGATGATACCAAATATGTATAAAATTGCAGGTGAACTTTCTCCTTTTGTTATGCATGTTAGTGCAAGAACAGTTGCAAGTCATGCATTGTCAATTTTTGGTGATCATAGTGATGTTATGGCATGTAGGCAAACAGGTTTTGCAATGCTTGCTTCAAATAGTGTTCAAGAAGCACATGATCTTTCACTTGTTTCACATATAGCGACACTTAAATCTCGTGTTCCATTTATTCATTTCTTTGATGGGTTTAGAACTTCACACGAAGTAAATTTAATTGAAAGAATTTCTGATGACGTTATTCTTAAAATGTTAGATAAAAAAGATATTGAAGATTTTAGAGGTAGAGCTCTTCTTCCAAGTAATCCAAACATAAGAGGTACTGCACAAAATCCAGATGTATTCTTCCAAGCAAGAGAAGCATCGAATCCTTTTTATAATGATGTTGAAGGAATTGTAAAAGATGCAATGGTTGAATTTGAAAAATTAACAGGAAGACATTATGATGTTGTTGAATATGTTGGTGATAAAGATGCAGAACGTGTAATTGTTGCAATGGGGTCTGGTTGTGAAACTGTTGAAGAAACAATTAAAGAGTTAAATAAAAATGGCGAAAAAATTGGTTTAATAAAAGTAAGACTTTATAGACCTTTCCCTGTTAAAGCTTTTGTTGATGTTCTTCCAAAAAGCGTGAAAAAAATATCAGTTCTTGATAGAACAAAAGAACCTGGTTCAATTGGTGAACCATTGTATTTAGATGTAATTGCTGCACTTAAAGAACAAGGTATAAATGATGTATTTGTAAATGGTGGAAGATATGGAATTTCATCAAAAGAATTTACTCCAAATATGGTGAAAGCTGTTTATGATGAACTTTCAAAAGATGCTCCTAAAATTGAATTTACAGTTGGTATAAATGATGATGTAACACATCTTTCTTTGGATTATAATAATGGATTTTTCTTAGAAGATAAAGATGTTTATTCTGCACTTTTTTATGGTTTAGGAAGTGATGGTACAGTTGGTGCAAATAAAAATTCAATTAAAATTATTACATCTGAAACAACAAAAAATGGACAAGCATATTTTGAATATGATAGTAAAAAATCTGGTGGAACAACTATATCTCATTTAAGATTTAGCGATAATCCTATTAAAGCGCCTTATCTTATTTCACATGCTGATTTCTTAGCGGTTCATCATTTCCCACTTTTTTATAGTTTAGATCTTCTTAAAAATGCAAAAGAAGGTGCAATAATTCTTATAAATTCACCTTTTAAACAAGAAGCATTATGGGATAATTTACCACTTGAAGCACAAGAAGAAATTATTGCAAAAAAATTAAAAATATATGCAATAAATGCAAATGTTGTTGCAAGAGACAGTGGCATGGGAAGACGTATTAATACAATTATGCAAACTGTATTTTTCCATTTGGCTGGTGTGATTGATGGTGAAAGTGCAATTAATGCTATTAAAAAAGCAATTGAAAAAACATATAGCAAAAAAGGTCAAGAAATTGTTGATATGAATTTTAAGGCTGTGGATAATGCAATTGCAAATGTTTACAGTGTTGAAGTTCCTTCAAGTGTTTCTGAAAATGCAAAGCCAAGACCAAGTGTTGTTTCAAGTAGTGCAACAGAAGTTGTAAAAAGACTTCATGCAAAAATAATTTCAGGTCAAGGAAATGAACTTCCTGTATCAAGTTTTGATGCGGACGGAACTTTCCCTACTGCTACATCAAAATATGAAAAAAGAGGAATTGCAGAATCAGTTCCTGTTTGGGAAAATGATGCATGCATACAATGTGGTAAATGTGCTCTTGTTTGTCCGCATGGTGCAATAAGAACAAAAGTTATGTTAGAATCTGAAATTAAAAATGCTCCTAATACATTTAAAGTTGCAAAATATAAAACAAAAGAACTTGGCGAAGATTTATATTATACAGTTCAAGTATCACCAAAAGATTGTACAGGATGTTCTGTTTGTGTTATAAATTGCCCAATTAAAAAAGAAGTTGATGGCGGCAAGATTGAACATGCAATTAATATGAAATCTGTTCAAGAAGTTGGAGAAGTAGAAGAAAATAATTTTGAATTTTTTGAAACAATTCCATATATTGACAGGGAAAAATTAAATCCAGCATTACCAAAACATACACAATTAATGCAACCATTATTTGAATACAGTGGTGCTTGTGCTGGTTGTGGTGAAACTGCTTATATAAAACTTATTACTCAACTTTATGGTGATAGAATGATGATTGCAAATGCGACAGGTTGTTCTTCTATTTATGGTGGTAACTTACCAACAACACCTTATGCACAAAATTCATGTGGAGAAGGGCCAGCTTGGTCAAATTCTTTGTTTGAAGATAATGCAGAATATGGTTATGGTCAAGCAGTGGCTGCATCAAAACTTAAAGGTAATGCAGAAACTCTTCTTTCTGAAATGGCTTCTTCTTTGGGAAATGATTTTGTTTCATCAATAATTGATGCTGATCAAAGTTCTGAAACAGGAATTAGAGAACAAAAAGAAAGAATTAAAGTTTTAAAAGAAAAACTTGAAAAATCATCTGATGAAAAATCAAAACAACTTTTATCAATTGTTGATTACCTGTCTAAAAAATCAATGTGGATTTTCGGTGGTGATGGTTGGGCTTATGATATTGGATATGGTGGTCTTGATCATGTTATAAATATGAAAGAAAACGTAAACATATTTATTCTTGATACAGAAGTTTACTCAAACACAGGTGGTCAAGCATCAAAATCAACACCAAAGGCTGCTAGTGCAAAATTTGCAACATCTGGAAAACCTTTGGGCAAAAAAGATTTAGGTTTGATTGCAATGGCAAATGCAAATGCATATGTTGCGAAAATATCTTTGGGAGCAAATGAAGCTCAAGCAATAAAAGCAATAAGAGAAGCAGAAGCGTTTGATGGTCCATCAATTATTATTGCGTATGCGCCTTGTATTGCACATGGCATTGATTTATCAACAAGTCTTTCTCAGGCGAAGGCTGCTGTTGAAAGTGGACATTGGCAACTTTATCGTTTTGATCCAAGACTTATAGTTGAAGGTAAAGCTCCTCTTCAAATGGACAGCAAACTTCCAACAAAAGATATTCGTGAATATATGCTTAAAGAAACAAGATATAAAATTATTAAAAACACAAATCCAGAAGCATTTGAAAAAATGGTAATGGAACGTGAATTTGAAAATAATTATAAACTTAAGTTTTATGAGTATATGTCTAAGTTTAAATTAGAAGGGTAAAATTTAATCTTTTTGCATCAATAATTTAGCTTTGCTTCAAATAGATATAAATTCGTGTAATAAATATACATTAGAATTTATATCTTTTTTGAAAGCTTGTTATTGCTATAAAAATTTTTTATTTCCAAAATTA